>NZ_LZPK01000112.1:0-28613 GCF_001729375.1 Methanosarcina sp. A14
AGGTACGCAGTTTTCCCGAGGGGTTACTGGACAAAACGCGGACGTTTTGACAGGACAGTTATCACTGTAGACCCGAGAAAAACCCCAACTACTGAAGCTTCCGATCTGCATGTTCAGCTTAAACCCGATTCGGATTTTGAACTGATCAGTGCACTTCTCACTCTACTTCACGGAAAAACTCCCCATCCCTCAGTAGAAGAGATTACTGGAGTTCCCATCCCTGTTATGGAAGAGATGCTCGATATGATGAAGAATTGCACCTTTGGGGCTATTTCAGTGGGGCTCGGGCTTGCTTCTTCAATGGGGAAGTACAGAAACTCCGAGATTGCCATGAATTTCGTAAAGGAACTGAACAACTATGCCAAGTTCACCCTTGGAGCTCTCCGCGGCCATTGCAATGTTGCAGGCTTTAATCAGGTGGCTGCCTACATGTACGGCTACCCCTTTGGGCTTGACTTCATGCGCGGGCATCCGCGTTATAACCCCGGAGAATTCACAACAGTGGATGTGCTTCGAGAAAAAGATGTTGACACAGTTTTCGTTATGTGTGCTGACCTTGTATCTCATATCCCTGCAGATTGTGCAGCTTACCTTGCAAAAATTCCAATGATCTGCGTGGATATCGCTCCCTGCCCGACAGTATCCGCTTCGGATATTGTACTTCCGGGAGTCATTGATGCTATGGAGTGTGATGGGACCTTCTACAGGCTCGACGATGTGCCAGTTCACTTCGAACCCTTTACAAGCTCGCCTTTCAAGTTCACGAAGAGCAACGAGGACACCTTAAAACAGCTCTTTGAGAAAATTAGAAAAAAAGGTCAGGTTATTTCTCTTCCTTCTATAAATAAAGAAGGAGAAGGACTGATACCTGAAAATTTGCCTTAATTTTTTGAGCTCTACCAATAATCAATTTGAAGTAACGTACTCGAGGCACAAAATTGAGTACAATCTACGTTATTCTCAAAGGAGTCTTGATTGTGCCTCTTGTTTTCATGGATTAATACAGAAATGCTGAAGTATTAACAGAAATAGGCTTTCGAATCATTGCTTACGTGCATTATTTATTGAAAAAATATAGTTTAAGGTTTGCGAACAGACTTTAAGTATTTTCAGATTTGCAGGAAGTTTCAGCTCTTACTTCCTGCAATTCAAAATCTGTTTTTTTCCAATTGATGTTTCCCAATAAACATAATCTGTAAGGTACAAAAGAAAAAACAAACGCAGTATTTTTTCCTCCAAAATATTGTGTTTTGCAGGGAATCCTAACAGACGTTTCCCAATTCTAGTCATATTATAGCAAGAATGGATTTCATCCCAAAACCAGCTTATACTCAAAATTGATAGAAATTTCAGAACATTCTCTGTGATCAAATCGTGATCAGAAATTCATTGATTATTCTTAATCCCATATTTGAATAAGCAGTTTTGAGTTATGGGATAGGCTCAAGGAAAATGTAGAAAGAGTCTGATGCAGATGTTTTTCAATGCATCTTTTTCAACAACTCATGCCCATTACATATAATTGCAATAAAAGAAATTTTAAGAGCAAAATAATTTTGGGATAAAATATACGTTCTTTTTAAATACATCCTTCTATATATTAAACTAGTGTTGCGTCAGCATTAAAGTGTCGTATATAATTGGTTAAAATGATTCAAAATTATTTATCCATGAGAATTGACGTGACACCAGGGGGAAATTATGGAAACTATTTATGATATCCTTAAAGAAGAGCATGAGCAGATGTCTGCCCTTCTCCTGCAAGCATTGCAGGACGGCTCAAGGGTAAGTTTTTTTAAAGTAAAACTTAAAGCTGATCCTCATATGATGGGAGAAGAGAGAATCTTCTATCCGGTGCTTGAAAAGGTAGAAGAACTGCGTGAGCTTATAAGTCAGGCTCATAAGGAACACAATGAGGCAAAAACTCTGATCTTTAAAATAGAAGGTATGGAAGAGAGAGATGAAGAATGGACTCCTAAACTCCGTGAACTGAAACAAAGCGTAGATCATCACATTGAAGAAGAGGAAAGTAAGGTGTTTGAAAAAGCCCGAAATATCCTGAGCCAGAAAGAGGCAGAAGACATGGCTCAACAATACATTGAGTTCAAAAGGAGTTACATGAACAGAATAGAAACTGGTGGGCCTATTGTATAAAAAATGATGGTATATTGTACTTGAGACCGATTTCTTGTTAATTGGTTCTCTCTATTTTTTATCATATTTGCTTGCTTGATCTCTCTTTAACCGTTTTTTAATTCTCGTTTCTTGCCTGACCTCTCGTTAATCAGTTGTTTTCGTTCGTTGTGACTACTTATCACATAATTATTCTAACTATATAAATAATCTTATAAATCAAATAACCTTTTATCAATAATTGTTAAGTAAGTAATGAATCGGTTCTTTCATTGTTTTTTCACACTGTCTTCTCCTCCATTTTGTTCCCTTGTTAATTTTGGATTTTATCGATACTTGAAGGTAATTAGTATAGTATTTACAGAATTATCTTGTACCTGTTGCAAAAAAGATTTTTACGGGAAAAATACCTTTCATAAAACTAGTTTTATATATCTTTATATCGGATTTTCAGCATAACTCTATGTTTCTCTATAATTCGGTATCCGATCCTATATACTATAATTAGACATAGCTACCATATTTTATTTCTCATTTTAGTGTTCTATTTCTAAGATACCTTTATATATCACCTTCCTCTATATAGTTCCTTTAAGAATTATTAGAATACCCTAGGGGGCTTATTTATCACAAAGGATAAAAGAAAAGTTCAGTTTACCGGAAATTCTACCTATATTGTGTCCCTCCCCATAAAATGGGTCCGGGATATAGGGCTTGAGGCCGGAGACACCCTTACGCTTACACCCATGCCTAATAAAACTCTGCTTGTTTCTTCCAGTGCAGTTTCAAAGGAACACTCCACCCTCAATGCAACGATCGATTATATTCATTCCGACAGTGCAGAAAATAATCTCAGGATTCTTATTTCTCATTATCTCGTGGGCTATGATGTTATCAGGCTGACTACTAAAAAAGGTTTTAGTGCCCATGATCGCAAGTTCATCAAGGATTCCGTGCGTCAAAAGCTCATAGGGCTTGAACTTATAGAAGAATCCCGTAATGAGCTGGTCTTCCAGTGCCTTCTGAACTACAATGATCTCCCACTTACCAGAGTAATTAAAAACATGTATGGACTTGTGCTTTCCATGCTTGAAGACTCAATGACTGCTCTTAGGGACCATAATGTGGAGATTGCTGAAGATGTCATTCAGAGAGATGACGATGTGGACCGCTTTTATCTTCTTGCCGTCCGCCAGCTCAAGGCTTCAATTGAAGATATCGAGCTCTCTGAAAAGATCGGAATTCGGCATCCAAGAGAGTGTCTGGGATACAGACTTATTACGAAAAGCATCGAGCGTGTAGGAGATCACGCTGTAAAAATAGCAAAAAGTGTCATGAAAATGGACTCCGGAGTTAGTGCTGATGACTCTATCTTCAAGATGGCTGATCTTTCCTGTAAAGTTTTTGAAAGCTCAATAGACTCAATGACCGAAGAAGACCCGCATGCTGTTAACAAAATCGTTGTAGAGGCAAAGAAAGTGTCTCAGTTCGGGGTTTCTCTGGAGCCACAGGATTGTGAAGGTTCAGGTAATATTGAACTCAGCATGATCCTGGAGAGCCTGAGGCGTGTATCGGAATACAGCGCTGACATTGCAGAAGTTGCGATTAACATGAACATTAAGCGGGTCTGAACCTAAAAGGTTTGGACTTCTATTTCTTTTTCATATAACTTTATACTCTACTTTTGTATTCAGCGACATTTAATGGTGTAATTTTAAAGGCACTAAATGTGATTTTTTGATTAAATACGCAATTTTTAGCTCTTTTTTTGCATTTAACGCATTTTCGTCAATTTTGGTGAAACCTCAGTTCTGATCATTATGTCCTTGTTAGCTATTTTTCTAACTGGAAGATTGTAGGAAAATCAGAGTTATGAGCTTGGGAATCAAAGTTAATGTAAAAAATTCATTATGTCCAGTTGGACATATCGGTATTATATAATAAGCCGTTTGTTAAAATACAGTAGGACATTAACTAATATAATAAATCAGAAATAAAAATGTACCTTTATTCTATCATTGAAAAATCGACAACATGAAAGCGATTCCACGCTTTCATCTCAAGATAATCAAAGAATTCATGTAACTATTCGGCCTATCAAAACATGTCTGTTGATAGTGATTCTACTATAACTGAATAATCCGAAAAATAACTTATGAACAACGAAAAACGCAGTCATTCGCCAACAATCAAAGAAAATCAATTGACAGAAATCTATCTATTAAATTTTAGTGAAGATGGCTACTTATGTTGTTTTATTTGGGTTGAATAGTTACGAAGTTAGATTAATTATAAACTTAACTAAGTCTGAATTTGGAACTCAAATAACTGCTAGATAGAAAACGATTTTGACGTTTCACAAAAATGGCCCCACTTACTGAACTTGATTAATCCCAGATGAGGAATTTCCATGAAAATAAAAGCCAATCTCATATCCGGAAGAACTACCAAACAGGGTGCAAATCTGGAAGCAAAGACATATAAATCTTATTTTGAAGCCTGCAGTTACTGCGAGCTTAACTCAGTAGACCTTGATAAATTGGGGGCATACGAAGGAAACAGCCTAAAAGTCACATCTGAGTTTGGAGAAGTTGTGGTATTTGCAAAAGCAAACGATGGAAACCCAAAAGGGCTTGCTTTTATTCCGATGGGTCCCTGGGCAAACACAGTGCTAAATCCTGATACTCACGGTTGCGGAATGCCCGGCTTAAAAGGTGTGCCTGCAGAAATTGAAATTACGGATGAAAAGCCCCTGGACATGAAATCCCTGATGAAGAAGTATCTGGAAAACTAAAGTCCAGTGAACAAGTAGTTCACGTTTTCAATCAAATCCGGAGAAACTTGAAAAATTTGGAGGAAAAATATGCCCGTAATCAAAGACGTAGTATGTTCCCTTTGCGGATGTCTCTGCGATGATATAACAGTCACAGTTGAGGATAACAAAATAATGGGTGTAAAAAATGCCTGCATTCTCGGTCACAGTAAGACCGTTGGAGTACAGACTCATGATCGAATCAAAACACCCATGATTAGAAAAGACGGGGAACTTGTCGAAGTAACATACGAGGAGGCAATCGATGCTGCTGCAAGGATCCTAGCAAACTCAAGAAGGACTCTTTCTTACGGTTGGTGCTCCACATCCTGCGAAGCGATAAGCAAAGCGATCCAGTTAGCTGAGGAGACCGGTTCCGTAATTGACTCTACTGCTAACGTTTGTCACGGTCCTTCAGCTCTTGCTACCCAGGAAAAAGGAAACCCTGGAGCAACTCTTGGAGAGATCAAAAACAGATCAGATCTGATCATCTTTTGGGGCTGCAACCCCATACATGCCCACCCTCGCCATATGACCCGTTATTCAAGTTTTTCCAGGGGCTTTTTTACTCCAAATGGGCGAAAAGACCGGAAGATGGTGGTAATCGACGTGCGAAAAACTGATACTGCAAAACGTGCCGATAAATATATCGAAATCGAACAGGGTTCGGATCTCCTGCTGGTAACAGCACTTCGCTCAGCAATCAATGGGCATGAAGCGGCTATTCCGAAAAACGTGGCCGGGGTTTCAAAGGCCGAAATTCTAGGACTTGCCGAACTCATGAAAAACTCCAGGTTTGTCTCCATTTTATTCGGCATGGGCATAACACAGTCTCGTTCCAAGTACAAGAACGGTGATGCAGTATCTTCCCTTATCTCAGACCTGACCCAGCACACAAAAGCTATCATGATGGGAATGAGAGGCCACTATAACGTATCAGGTTTCGGGGAAGTCGCAACCTGGGAGACCGGTTATCCGATGGCAATTGACTTTTCAAAAGGTTATCCCTACTACAATCCTGGAGAAACGGGAGCAAACGACGTTCTTGTCAGGGAAGAGGTTGATGCGGCAATTGTTGGAGCTGCGGACCCAGGAGCACACTTCCCACAAAAGGCAGTCCGGCACCTTGCAAGAATTCCCCTGATTCAAATTGACCCTTATCCAAACCCAACAACTGAACTTGCCGATGTAGTGATCCCTGCAGCAGTTGTGGGTATTGAAGTCGAAGGCACAGCCTACCGTATGGATGCAATCCCAATCAGGATGAAGAAACTTATCGCTACCGAGTTCAAAACCGATGAAGAGATCTTAAAGGACCTGATTGTAAAAGTAAGAGAACTGAAGCGAGGTGAAGTAACATGTCAGAGTTATTGATTAAAAACGCAGTTGTCTGCGACCCGATTCAGGGAATAGACTGTGAAAAAATGGACCTGTGCATAAGAGATGGCAAGATCGTAGAAAGCGTGTCCTCAAATGCAAAGGTTATCGATGCTGAAGGCAGACTCACGATGGCAGGAGGTTTTGACGGTCATACTCACAGCGCTGGTAAAATCAATGTGGGACGATCAATGAACCCTAACGACGCCAGACGAAACCTGGTCCCGGGCCTCTCAGGTCTTGAACCCCACACTGAAAAGACCAGGGCTCAGGTAGGGTACAACACCCCAAACACTTATGCAATCGGGTACAGGTATGCAAAACTGGGTTACACAACCATTTGTGAAGCTGCAATGCCCCCTCTTACAGCAAGGCATACCCACGAGGAATTCAAAGAAATCCCAATTCTGGACAAAATGGGGCTCACCCTCTTTGGGAGCAACTGGCAGGTTATGGAATATATCCGGGATAAAGAGCCCGAAAAACTCGCAGCTTACATTGCTTGGGGTCTAAAAGCCTCAAGAGGTTATGGCATAAAGATTGTAAATGCAGGTGGCGGAGAAGCATGGGGCTGGGGCAAGAATGTTAGCGGGCTCTATGACCCCGTGCCTAACTTTGACGTAACCCCTGCAGAAATTCTGCTGGGCCTAGGAGAAGCAAACGAAAAACTGTGTCTTCCTCATTCAGTTCATGTCCACTGTAACAATCTGGGGCACCCTGGAAACTATAAGACTACCATCGAGACAATGAAGCTTTTTGAGAAAGTTCAATCCAGGCGCAACAGGCAGAGTTTGCACGTAACTCATGTTCAGTTCAATGCCTATGCTGGCACTTCCTGGCGTGACTTTGAGACCGGAGCTCCAATGATTGCAGACTACGTGAACGGAGTTAATCACCTGACCTTTGATCTCGGTCAGCTCATTTTCGGGCCTGCCGTTACTATGACTGCCGATGGCCCGGTTGAATACGCAAACTCAAGGATGTTAAAGGAGAAATGGAGTAACCAGGATGTGGAGCTGGAAGACGCATCCGGAGTGGTGCCACTGGTGTATTCCCCAAAGAGCTTTGTAAATGCAGTCCAGTGGGCAATAGGGATTGAACTGGCTCTGCTGGTAAAAGATCCGTGGAAGGTCATGTTCACAACGGATAGCCCTAATGGAGGATCCTTTGTTAATTATCCTGAAGCATACACCTACCTTATGAGTGAAAAGAAGAGGCAGGAGATCATTTTGGGCTTTCCGGAGACGGCCCTTAACAGAATGGTTCTTCCTGGCCTCGATAGGGAACTAAGTTTTTATGAACTTGCAATCATGACCAGAAGCATTCAGTCCAGGATTTACAGCAGGCCTGAGAAAGGAAACCTTGCAGTAGGAGCTGATGCAGACATTGCCATATATGATATTTTCCCGGATGCAATTGATCCCTCCGTAGAGCATGAAAAAGTAAAGAAAGCCTTCAGTGCTACAGCTTATACCATTAAGGGAGGAACAATCGTTGTCAAGGATGGAAATATTGAAAACACACCCATGGGGAGGACTTACTGGGTAAACGCAACGGTCCCATCAGATATTGAATGTGCGATGCAGAAAGACCTTGACGTTAAGTTCCAGAAATACTATACTGTGAGCAAGTCTAACTACATGGTAGAGGATGCATACGTCCCAAAACCTGTTGAAATCGCAACGGAGGGATTCTAAAATGCAGGTAGTAACTCTCTCCTTAAAAGCACAGAATAAAATCCCTATCGTAGCTGATACCGTAAGCCCGGACAACTTTGCTGGAAAGGCAGAAGACGAAATCAAAGCTGTCCAGGTCTGGTATGGAAATATGCAGTGCCCTCTTAGCGAGCTATTCAATGTAAAAGTTGAAGGTAAAGACAGCGTAGAAAACACAAAAATTGTGATCAACGGTGATGCCTCTAGAGTAAAGCGCATTGGGCAGGGTATGAGCACCGGGGAAATCGAAATTAATGGAAATGTGGATATGCACTGTGGCTCGAACATGAAAGGCGGAAAGATCACGGTCAACGGCGATGCCGATAGCTGGCTCGGCTGTGAAATGAAAGGGGGAGAAATTGTTCTTAATGGAAACGGCGGCTATTATGTAGGTGGTGGCTACCGGGGAGAAGCCTGTGGCATGAAGGGAGGTAAAATTACCGTCAACGGAAATGTCAGGGACTTTCTGGGAGAACACATGTGCGGAGGAGAAATCCATGTAATGGGTAATGCTGGGCTCCTTCCAGCAATCCTGAACAACGGTGGGACGATCATCATCGAAGGTAGCACCGAAATGCCTGCAAGCGAAATGAAAAAAGGCACTGTCATCATAAGAGGCAAAGTTAAGGATTTGCTGCCTTCCTATGTAGAGGAAGGAACCGAAGAGGTGGATGGCGTTCTCTACCAACGGTTCGCAGGAGATGTCAATGTCAGCGGCAAAGGCGTGCTCCTTATGAAACAATATGAAAGTTATTAAATAGAATGAAATTTAAAGAAAGAAAGGCGCGTGAAGAACGCGCTTATTTTTATTTTTCAGTTAGTTATGAAGATCAGCTGGTTTAAATTTACCTAGCTTTTGATACAACGTTCACTCAGTTTTTATTTGGCATAAAAAGTGCTTTCAAGTACTTTCATTTATTTGTGCTTGTTGTTCTAAGAATTTCGTGTTCTTTAGTATGAAAGTTATGTTAATCTACAAGTACTTTCATCTGTTTGTACCTTTTATTCAAAGAGTATCATATCCATTTTTCATACAAATCCATTTTTCATACAAATCCATTTTTCATACAAATCCATTTTTCATACAAATCCATTTTTCACACAAATGCCTTCCTAAACTGATAAGTCCCGATAAGTACCATAACTCCGGCTCCTATGGCCAGGCTTATGAGTCCATGAACAGGTATTCCACCTTCAAACAGAGTTCTTGTGCTGTCTATTGCATAACTTACAGGATTGAGCCTGGCCAGAAACCTCAGCCATGCAGGCATGACGTCATATGGCATGAGTGCACTGCTGGTGAAGAACAAAGGCATGCTGATCATGCTGTTAACAGCCGCATAGCTGTCATGGTCACTTAAGTACATTCCTATCATAGTTGAGAGAGCAGAAAAAAATACTGAAAACAAAAACAGTGTGAAATATATTAAAATTAATTGCACAGGGTTCAATATCCTTACCCCAAGAAGAGTAGCTATTATGAGTATCACAGTTGCCTGCATCAAGCCTCTTACACTGATAAATAAGATTTTTCCATAAAGCATGCTTTCTCGTGGCGAGGGCATGGCAAGAAACTTATTCAAAAAACCCAATATCTTGTCGAAAATCATAAGAGATCCTCCCTGCAGGGAAGAAAAAAGCATAGTCATGACAAGAATACCAGGGGTTATATATTCAAGGTAATTATCCGTAAACTTTGTTGGCAGGGCCAGTCCTACAAATATCAGCCAGGCTGCAGGCATTACGAGTGAGGAAATAACGGTAACTCTTCCTCTTAACCATTTTACAAGATCCCTCTCAAAATAGTAGTATACTGCTTTCATTATCTTCGCCTCAGAAGGTTTCTGAACTGGGCTGAATTAAACCCTTCCTGCTCTTCAGGGGTTTTAACGTTTTCAAGGAAAACATCATTAAGGGAGGCATGTTCTCCTATGGAGCGTGTAAGGTTTTCAGGAGAGCCAATAACTGCAATTCGTCCTTTATCGATAATGGCAACCCTGTTGCAGTATTTTTCTGCCTCTTCAAGGTAATGTGTAGTCATGAAGATAGTCATCCCTTCGGCCTTGAGCATCCTGATATGCTCCCATATCTTCTTTCTGCCACTCACATCCAGTCCAAGGGTCGGCTCATCCAGAAACAGAACCTCAGGTTCGTGCACAAGCGCCTGAGCAAGTTCAAGACGCCTTCTCATTCCTCCGGAGTATGTTGCTACAAGGTCGCCGGCACGATCTGAAAGCCCCATCATTTCAATCACTTCATCTACCTTTGAATCCCTATTAGGGATGCCATAGAGTTTCGCATAAAGCAGTACATTTTCCCTGCCTGTGAGTTTTCGGTCAACTGCCATATCCTGAGGTACATAGCTTATCTTTGACCTTACTTTTTTGGACTCTTTTACTATATCATATCCACAGACTTTTGCAGTGCCACTGCTGGGTTTTAGTAGAGTTGTAAGCATCATAACTGTCGTACTTTTGCCTGCTCCATTAGGGCCAAGAAGGCCAAAGATCTCATTTCCGACATCAAGGTCAAGATTGTCAACAGCAAGCAGGTTTCCAAAGTATCTGGATAATTTTCTTATTTCTATCAAAGGTATCCCCCTGCAATTGCATAAACAGGTCTTAAACTTGAAGTATAATAAATTCCACTTGTATACATATTGTAAAGAATTTTTATGACAACAATACTTATGGCTGCAAAAACAAATACTGTAATCATTACTTTGTCAATGTTTGAAAACTCCAGTTTTTTGAGAGATGTCCGATCGGGATTTGCCCGAAAAGCCCGACTCTGAATTGAAACTGCAAGGGTTCCGGTTCTCCTTACACAGTTTGCAAGAGTCGGGGTTAATATATTGAGTAATGTTTTTATGATTCCTGACCCAAACTTTTTCGGATTAAATCCTCTGAGCCGCTGGACTGTTATCACGGTAGCTACTTCAGTAATTATTATTGGCAAAAATCTTACTGCTGTGATCACCATAAAAGCTACGCTGTAAGGCACCTTGAGTCCTACCAGGCCGTTTAACATATCCCTTGAGTCAGTGGTCCAGCACATTAACAGTCCAAGAGAAAGGATTGAAGCCGATCTAAGGCCCTGAACTGCGCCGTGATGAAGCCCTTCCTCATATACGAACAGACCGCCTCCTGTCAACCATCCTAAAACCGGAAAATCGGGACGGATTATGGTAAAAATCACAGTTCTCGGGAGTTGGGAATAAAAGAGAGCTTGAGAGTAGATAGTACCCCATATCAAAAGTACGAGTAATATCACCAGGGTCTTGATCTTTATTGCCGGCATTTTTGCAATTACGAATCCTGAGAGTATTATCAGAAATAACAAAAGCATCGTTTTCTGGTTATCCAGGGACACAGCGACAAAAACAGTAGAAATCATGATAAGGATCTTAGCCCGTGGATCCATCCTGTGAATAACCGTATCTTTAATTGTTGGTTCTGCAATTGATCTTGCACCTATCATCCGGAATATCCCCTTAACACTTTATCCCTTCAACACTCCTGGAATTTATCTCTTCAACACTTCCTGAGTTTATCTTTTCAACACTTCTAGAGTTTATTCCTTCAACACTTCCTGAGTTTATCTCTTCAACACTTCCTGAGTTTATCTCTTCAACACTTCCTGAGTTTATCTCTTCAACATTTCTGGAAGTCAGCGTTTCCACAAGTTCTTTAACTGAAAAGGCATTGATTCCCAGATGATTTGCAATCTCAACAACAGGGGGCTGGGTAAGCGAGGCCTTCTTGAGGGTTTCAGTGTCTTTTATAACTTCTTTTCCCTTTCCGTCTGCTATGATCTGCCCTTCATTCATTACTAGGATTCTTGTGGCATAGGACATAGCTACCTCAATATCGTGCGTGCAGAAAATCAGTGTCGAATTGTTGTTTTTGAAAAAATCCATCATCTGTTCTATATTCACTTTATCTTGCCCTGTTGTGGGTTCATCGAGAAGAATAAGTTCTGGATTTATGGAAAGTACCGAAGCGACGGCTGTTCTGAGTCTTTGCCCTCTGCTCAGAGCTTGTGGGAGGTCATGCCTGAGAGGCAGAATTGACATGGCTTCAAGAGAGTTTCTTACTCTTTCCTCAACATTGCTGTACTTTAATTGAACAGGTCCAAACCTTACTTCTTCCTCAGCTGAATCACAGAAGAGCATAAGGTCAGGGTTCTGGAACACAAATCCGACCTTACCTGCAAAGGAGTATGGATTCTTGGGTCTAGTGTCCTCCCCAAAAACCCTCACACTTCCTTTATCTGGTTTGAGAATTGCTGCAAGGTGTAAAAGCAGGGTTGACTTACCTGAGCCGTTCGTGCCCATAATCGCAACTCTTTCACCTTTACGGATTTCCAGATTTATTCCTTTCAATACCATCTTGTTTTTCTCATATCCTGACCATAGGGCCTGAATGGAAATAATCGAATCATTGTTTTCAGAACCATTATCTCTATGAGCATTATTCCCATGAGCATTATTCCCATGAGCATTATTCCCATGAGCATTATTCCCATGAGCATTGTTTTCAGAATCATTATTTCCATGAGCATTATTTTCAACGGAAGCTTTCTTTGAACTGGTTTTCTTTGAACTAGTCTTGGTTACAGGATTTTTATCTGGATTCTGAATAAGTTGTTGAGGTATTCTATTATTTTCTTTAATTTCTCTGTCTAGTACAGCAAGAGCTCCGCTGACACTCAAAGGGCTGGCTTTAATTCCAAGGCTATGGCAGAGCTTGACTGGTTCAGGAATTCGAAGCCCTAGCCTGTAAAAGATCTCAAGATTATCAAAAGCTTTTGAGGCGGGCTGATCAAAGACTATTTTTCCATTGTCCATTATAACAACTCTGTCTACAAATGGTGCAAGCTCATGTAGTCTGTGTTCAACCAGCAGAATAGTTGTTTTCAGTTTTCTATTGAGTTCCCTTACCGTATTCAGGACTTCGTGCGTGCCCATGGGGTCCATCTGGCTTACAGGTTCATCCATGGCAAGGATTTCAGGCTCCATTGCAAGCATACTTGCAATGCAGATCCTTTGTTTCTGTCCACCGGAAAGTGAATTTGTCGAGTCCAGCCTGTGATCGGACATCCCTACGATTTGCAAGGCTTCTGTTACCTTTTTATCGATTTCTTTTTGCTCAAAGCAGAGGTTTTCAGGCCCAAAAGCTACTTCGTCCTCAACTATTGTAGAAAATATCTGGTCATCTGGATTCTGAAACACAAGGCCTACTTCTTTCGAGATTTCCATCTGGTTTGAATCAGTGGTTTCCATCCCTTTGACTTTCACACTTCCAGATAATATTCCTCCAGATTCATGAGGAATGATTCCGTTTAATGTTTTTAGTAAAGTACTTTTTCCACATCCAGTAGGTCCTGTAAGGAGAACAAATTCTCCTTTTTCTACTCTAAGGTTGATTCCCTTTAAAGTCGGTTCCGATCTTCCTGGATATGTATACCATAAGTCTTTGATTTCTATCATTGTACCACAACCTTTCCAAGGGAAAGCTTGCCCGCAAACCTTTTGAGAAAAGGTTTGATCGAAAACCCCTTACGGCGACGTGATCAACCGGCGCAACGGTTGGGCTTGATCGAAAACCCCCGAGTAATGTCGCAATCCTTTCCAAATGAAAACCTGACCACAAGCCTTTTGAGAAAAGGCTTGATCGAAAATCCCCAAGTAATGGCAATCCTTTCCAAATGAAAGCCTGACCACAAGCCTTTTGATAAAAAGCTTGATCGAAAACCCTGAGTAATGGCAATCCTTTCCAAGGGAAAGCTTGACCACGGTTAGTGTCACTCTACCACCTTCTTTAGTCTATTTCCAAGGCTTATTCCGAACCAGGTTCCTATGAAGGTGTAGAGGAATCCGTCGATCAGTAGATTTACAGCTATGTACCAGTTGCTGTAGAATAGTCTGTAGAGTACCATCCAGACACTGAAGGACACATATCCGCTGATCACGTCCGCAAATCCGCAAATAATTCCCATTCTCAACCTGTTATCTGGAGCTGGATTTTTGCCGGTTACACCTGCAACATACAACAAAAATTCCAGGATTATCGCGTTGATTGACAGTGTTATAAAAGTTATAGGTGTGAAACTACCTGTTATGAAACCTCCAAGTAGAAACCTGACCATCATAAAAAGGCTTATAACTCCTGGTTTTGGAATCAGGACTACAAGAGAAGCAATGAGCATGTAAAGAAGAATCTCATTGAAGAGTCCTGTGAACAGGAAACTGAATGGTCCGAAGATTGCATGGGATAAATCCCACAGGATGGTCATAGGCAGGCTTATCGCTGCAAAAGAAACCGTGCCGAAAAGGGCAATTAGCACAAGATTGCGGGTTTTAAACCTGTCCATAATCTTCCTGGGTCTTGAGAAAAAAAATCCCAGGGCAGTAATTCCGAGTAAAGAGGCGGCAAACGTAGTTATTATAGGTCCCCACCGCCTTGAGATTGCAGTAATTTTTTGATCTTTTGTTACTGCAATCCAGTCGGTGCCTGTGAGTTTTACTTTAACTCTGAGAAGGTAGTCTCCGCCCATCGCATCCGGAGATATATATATAGGAAGGCTTATCAGTGAACTTGATCCTGGAGAAAGGGTTACGGTGGCATAGCACAAGGTGTCCGCTTTCATTCCCATAATATCGGGCTTAAACGCTTTTACAGGTTCACCGGTTTTTATGTCAAGAATGTCATATGTGACTATTACAGGAATTGTACTATTTCCGGCATTGGTAAGCTCTATTCCCATGTCAGTTGAAGTGAGTTCCTCTTTCTCTATCTTCAGGTCTGTAAACTCTAGCAGCTTTTTGAGTGCAGGGGATGTTTCCTGGACAACAAGGGTATTGGAAGGATGGCTGGGATCTCCATATCCGTCTTCGTCTGACGGTACTATGAGCTGGGATACTGAGACGTCATTTGCGACTTCTTCTTTTGAAGCAACTTTAAGCTGGGTTGTACGAACAATAGTATGTTTTGTTCCTTTAACATCAACAACTGCTTTTGCAGTTATGTTGTAAACCCCACAGGGGGTATCCGCAGGTATATAAAAGTCAACAAGCCTGTACCAGTCATCATACTCGGTCTGAAGTGAAAATGAATTCACCGAGGGCTCGTGAAGCACAAAACCTTTCGGTAAGTCAAGTTCCACTGTCACATTCATATTGCCGTCATAATAGCTTTCAAAGAAAAGATATGCAGAGAGCGTACTGTTCCCAACTGCAAGACCATTTCCTTCTACCCCGTGAGGAACCTGAATTGTGAATGTGGTCATATCTTCAGGTTTGAAATCCTCCTGCTGAACCTGTGCAGCTACGGGTTGTATGATTAACACAAGTACAAGGAGGAGAAAACCTATTTTTTTCATTCCACTACCTTTTTTCTTATTTGAGGATTTTTCGGATTTCCTTCATTTTCGCATCCCAATCAGGGACATCTTCAGAACTAATTATATCAACAGCTCCACCCTGAAATTCTCCTTCTCCTGCCAGTTCTTCCATCAAGCTCTCGATCTCAAGATAGGATTTTTTCAGCTTTTCAAGAAGCTCGGGGTCAGGCTCCCAGAGTCCTCTTGACTGCGCTTCAAGGAGCCGCCTGGACATTTCCTCGAGGGCATAGGGATTGTTCTCTTCAAAAAAGCGGCGCATTTCTTCATCAAGCACGAAGGTCTTTGTGATATCATCAAAAATCCAGTCGTCCACTTTTTGGGTGGAGGCCTCCCAGCCATAGACTCTTCCGACTCTTTTAGAAATGTCCTGCGCGCCTTTATATCCGTGCTGTTTCATGCCTTCAATCCATTTTGGATTTAAAAGCTTGGCTCTTACGACCCTTCGCATTTCATCAGCCATGTCTCGGATTTCAACGTGCTGAGGTTCTCGAGTATCGCCAAAGTAAACTTTTACATCTCTTCCGGAAGCCTGCTTGGCTGCAGCTGTAAAGCCTCCGTGGACCCCAAAGTAACAGCAGCATCCTAATAGGTCATACTCGTCGCTTACAACTTTATTAAAGGTAGCATCTACAGTCTTAAGGCTTGACGCAAGCTGAGTGTGAGCTTCCTTGCCTTTTACATCCTTTCCATAAGCATACCCATTCCAGTAAAGGAAGATGTCTGCCAGGTCTTTTTCGTCTTTCCAGGCACTTGCATAGACTGCAAGCTGAACTCCTGCCGAATAAGTCCCGGGTTTGCTCGAAAAGATCCTTAAAGTGGCATCCCTTGAATCCGCTCCTTCTTCAACCATCTGAAGGCTGTGTTTTCTTAGATAATTCATTTCCTCAGGTTCATCAAGAGAAGCCACAGCCTGGATTGCTTCGTCTATAACCTCAAGACAGTTTGGAAAATTGTCCCGTAGAATACCGGAAACTCGGACCGTAACGTCAATTCTGGGCCTGCTCAATTCTTTAAGGGGGATCACGGAGAACCCTTTCAGTTGTCCATTGTTTAGCCAGACTGGTTCAACCCCTATAAGGCTCATTATCTGGGCCATTCCTTCTCCATCAGCCCACATTACATCGTTTGCCATCCAGTAAAATCCCACATTCTCAGGGTACCGGCCTTCGTCTTCAATGTGCTTATTAATCAGAACCCCTGAGAGTTGCTGTCCTACCCTCCAGGCAGCTTTTGTCGGAATCCTTTTTGGGTCAAGTGAATAAAAATTCCTGCCTGTTGGCAGTACATCATCTCTTCCACGCATGATGAGGCCTGAAGGACCGGCAGGGATGTATCCTCCATCGAAACCGTGCAAAAGGGCTTCAATTTCAAGAGAGTCATCTATTCTGGATTCAAGGTCAAGGATTCTATCGCAGATCGAAGCGGCAGCCTGAAGAAGTGCGGGATTTATGCTCAGATTTTTAATTTCCTGCTTTTCAAAACCTTTTCCTTCAAAAATCTCTTCTATTATCCTGGTTGGCTCTATTTCAGAGTTATTTATCTCTTTGTTGACACCCTGTTCTTCAAATTTTTTTCCTTTGATATTCTGTTTTTCAAAGCTTTTTCCTTCAAAAATCTCTTTGATTATCCGGTCTGGCTCTTTTTCCGGGTTATTTATAAATGTTCTTATAAATTCTTTAGAGAGTGAATCTATCTCTTCAAGCAACTGTCCATTTGATTTTCCGTTTTTGGAAATCCGGCTCTGGTCAGAGATCAATTCATCAAGGTCAAGTTCCAGAAGTTCTGCAATCAACCTTCTAATCGAGACTTTGTTTCCCACACTTCCCTGGTCATCATACCTTAAAATCGAGTTTATGAATTCAACTTTTTTCTCGCCTTCAGGCATCTGTCCGAAGATATGCATCCCGCTCTGGATCTGGGTATTCCTTATCTTCCCAAGAGCTTCATGCGCTTTTCTTACTACCTCTTCAAAAGGAGTCTGGTCATCGGCTTTTATCTCGGAATTCAGATTCGATTTTTTGATCTCATCAAGGATCAGGTGCTTCAGGGCATGCTCACGTCCCTTATCGTGTTTTGCCTGTTCGTATTCCCCAAGCAGCCTGTCAAGTTCTGCAAGGTTTTCATAAAGCCCTCCTGAGGTCATGACAGTCTGCATATGGTCTATCAAACAAGCAAGGCTCCGGCGTTTGGCAATTGTACCTTCCGGAGGGTTGTCAGAGTTGTAGATATAGAGATGGGGAATTGTCCCTATGCTTATATCAGGATAGCAATCTCCTGAAAGCCCAACCCCTTTTCCTGGCAGGAACTCAAGGTTCCCATGGGTCCCAACATGTACGAGCACATCGGCTCCAAAGGTGTTTTCAAGATATCTGTAGGTCGCAAGGTACTGATGAGTTGGCGGAACTTCCGGGTCGTGCAGGATCCTGCATACTTTCCCATCACATCTGGCACCTGCACATCCTCGCTTTGGCTGCACACAGACCACGGAGTTTCCATACTGTACTCCTGTCACAACGAGTTTATTATCATATACCATGGCTGCAGGAATGCCGTCTACTTCTTCTCCAGGAGGGTTTCCCCAGCTCTCAATCACTCTTTGCTTTACTTTCGGGCTCAGGGTATTGAAAAATTTCTCATATTCTTCTTTTTCTACAAAATCAAGGGCTCCCCCGTTTTTTACGATCTCATTAATGGGAGTCCATCTGAACTCGGAAATTGCTTTTCTCTTGATAATGGTCTCAATAAGGTCTTTTCCGTTTTCAGGAGGATTAACGGTATAGCCTGCTTCCTGCATCCGGTTCAGTATCCTTGCCACGCTTTCGAGAGAATCAAGATTTGCAGCGTCTCCTACCGAACCTTCAACACCTGTGCAGGGTCTGTTGTGCAGGATAAAGGCGACTTTTCTCTGGTTGACCGGTTTTTTCCTGAGTTCGGTCCATTTTAAAATTCTGGATGCAAATTTTGAGCAGCGTTCTTCGATAGGAAAACGCCCCATGTAATTTCCTTCTTTTTTACCTGCTCCTATCATGATGGGTTCAATTCCGCCTTCAAACTCCGGGAGAGCCACACTCCATCCGATCTCAGTACTTAATCCCATTGACTCCTGCCACTCTTCAACAGTCATATAGTGTGAAGTTACAGGCTGGAAAACAGGGACGTCAAGCTTTCTCAGGACTTCTATGCCTTTTGCTGCGCACGATGCATTTCTCTCTTCGGTTTTACTGCTTGCAATAAAAAAAGGAGAAAGCTTTACAAGGCAATCTATAATGGGCCTGCCGTTTTCTATGAAATAATCCTCTATGACCTCATTCATTCCCCTGCTTCCAAGTTCCTCATCTTTCAAGGAATATGCAAAAACAGGGACAATCGATAGGTTAAGATTTTCTAACTCTTTTATCAGTTTTTTCTCTATCTCAAGTTCATTATTTACCCAGGAAGTTCGAGAGATAAGCAGTCCCACGGTTTTATCTTTCAAAGGCCCGTACCAGTTGAGATACTCTTCAACGTTTGAGAATATTTTCTCTGCATCCGGATGATATAGCCCATCCCATGGTATCTTTTCAGGAGGTTTTGTTTCAATCTCACATCCAAAAACTTCCTTTAAGAGATAGCGCAGCATATTGGCAAAGTTTTCCTGTCCTCCATAGATGATATAAGAAAAGCATGTAGCTGCAATCTCAAGTTTCACCGAAGAGAGGGTAAGTGAGGAAGGATCACTCCCTACACAGATTACAGGTACCCTCTTTTTTAACGGTTCAAGTTTTTCATAGAAATCTTCCCAGAAAGGGGTTGATGTATAGTATAGAAAGACCGCATCCGCATGTTCGCATGCAAGAAGAACCTTCTCAGCTTCTTCCGGATTATCTTCCAGAATTTTTGAATAGTGGGCTTCAAGCTCTATACTAAGATCGTTGGCAGCTTTGCGGAGAGTGGGAATATAGGAATTCCATGTTATTGAAATAATTTTCATATTTTTCTCCTCTTACGTAAGAACATGCACTTTGTACTCTCCCAGCACTGTGCCGTCATCAAGCCTTGCAGGAGCTTCCATGGCTGCAATATATTTTCCATTAGGGGAGATATCAGCCGCTATTGTAATTCCCTTGGTATTATAAACCTGGACAAGTTTAGAATTTGAACCTCCACTTTTTGATACGTCAAAGACATACACTCCATGGGCACTTCTATCCTTGGTCACCAGGTTCTGGGCTATAGGGACAACGAGATACCTGTCATTCATTGCACATTCCCCTGCATAGCCGTCCACTCTCCATTTCCACAGCAGGTTGCCGTCGGTATCATAGGCAAAGAGGCTGTTTCCGTTGGGATGTTCTATAGGAGCATCGTTGTTTTTGTCTTTGGAGAAAGTGCTGCCTATTGAGAAAATAAGGGTATTGTTGATAATATATGCATAATTCGCACTGCCGTAAATAGGGACTCCGCTTACTACAACCGGGGTTGAAATGTTTTCCTGCCATTTTACTTCTGGTACACTGGTTTCCATGATCCTGGAATTGTCAAATAAAAAGGCTCGTCCATCACTGGTCATTGTTATTATATTATTACCATCAGGAGTAATCTGGGTACTGTACCATATTGCTGAATAATCAAAAAATGGCTCAAGGGGCGGGATTGAATAGTTCCAGTACTCTTTTCCGGTATTTCCGTCCAGAACATGTACAGTTCCCTCTTTCCATTTGTCGGCGTTTGTAAAGCAGGTCGTCCCGAAAACAGCGTATTTTCCGTCAGGAGTGTTATCTATCCATGTAACTCCGGAGTCCATCAGTTCGGATTCAGGGAATTTCCAGCGCAAATTGCCTTCGGAGTCAAAAGAATAAACTATTCCCAAATACTTGTATTTCTCTCCTATGTAGCCACAAGCTCTACTGGCAGCAACATAGATGTTCCCTTTTGAATCCAGTTTTATTTTTTTCATGGCTGGCATGTGGTCAAGGTCTGAACCCAGATCCTGACCTGCTCCATATTTCCAGATTTCAGTTCCGTTTAAATCAAAGCAGTGAATAAAAGCATCCGGGCTATCTTCTAACCACATTTTTTCCGTCCTGGCTTGAATCGATCCAGTTTACACTCTGAGCATAGTTTTCATTTGCTGGAAGTTTCCAGGAAAGAGTGCCATCCGGGTTGAATTTGTACACCCTTGAAGCTAGCCCATACCCGGATTCTTTCCAATATCGACCTGCTGCAATGTATACAGCGTCATCAGCAGCCGTTATTTTGTATATGCAGGGCTGATATTTTGAGTTCGTACTGGTTCCCAGGTCATCGGCGCTTCTATAGCTGTGGATTTCATTTCCTGTACCGGCATCCAGAGAATAAATGTATCCGTCAGTACTCTTTTCCCCTGCAATCAGATACTTCCCGTCCTTCGAGAACGAAATGTCTGAAACATTTCCTCCTAAGGTTTTTTCCCATAGCAATTTTTTGTCTGGCACATCAATAACTGTCAGTTTTTTTCCTGTCCCAACAGCTACATACTTTCCGTCCTGGGTGTATGTTACACAGTCCTGGGCATTCGATTTTCCTTCACTGAGATTTTCTGGAGTTATATCTCCAAGTTCATACTCCCAGTAAATGTAAGGAGAAGATTTTTCAGAAGAGGTTAGATTTTCCTGACTCAGCTGGCCGCTTTCCTGAGCGCTATCATTTTTTAATATCTCTTCACTACTGTTATTTCCATTTTCACCGGAGGCTACAGTATTTGAAGATTCGCATCCCGAAGAAACCAAAAATAACAATAATAATATAGTTATCAGCCCAACAATACTCTTTTTCATTTTTAGACTCCTTTGATTACCCTTTGTCATTATCCGTATATCTTCAGGTCTGAGATGCTCAGAATATTCTGATGTTGCGTACTGTTGTCTCCAAAACCTGCACTCAATTTTTCAATCTTTATATTTTCAGCAGATCCGCAGTATTTTTTATAATCTTCGACGAGATTCCTTTCAACTGTACTCCTTGGAATTCCTGAGATTATAATCGATGGTGAAAATCGCCTTCGGTTTTCCTGATCCCTATAATATTCACCTTCGGATTGCGGATTCATGCTTCCCGCTGCAACATAGTAAATGGATTTGTGATCGCTGAATGTCACTTTTAACCAGAGACTGAATTTATCCAGATCCTGTCCGTTCCAGTTCCAGGAAATTTTTCCTGGAGACAGGCTCACATTTTTATTCCAAAATCCTTTCCCTGTCTGTGCCGAATTTGTTGTTTCAAGGTACAGTGCTCCATCTTTGCATCTTAGAAACTCTCCTTCAGAATTACAATTTTTGAAGTCTTCCTTATACACGGTTTTTTTCTCTGGCACGATTTGAGAATAAATTATCAAGCCTGCGAGGCTCAGGACTATAAACCCGAATATTATAGTCTTTCTGGAAATCATAATTGACCCTTATAGAAAGTGATTAATAAATATTTCGAAAATATTCTTAAATCATCTCATATAGTAATAATAAAATAAAAATTATGACTATTTTTTCTAATCAAATTTTCCTGTGATTCTAAGTTACTATGTCAATTCTCTATTCGATAATTCGTTTATTTTTAATGTTCTTTTTTATTTTTAATGTATTTTCCTATATTTCACTATCAATCAAGCCAAATATTAATTGTTGTTTTGATGCCTACTCTTCAAAATAAATCTTATTTGCATCATGTCCTCTTCCAACACCAATGATTATTTTATAACGTATAAATTACATTTCATAATTAAAAAACGAAATTGATATATATTGCTACCATATTTTTCACATTTATGACTTATGGTAACAAAAAAACCAGAATTTTTATCAATTTTTATATTATTTTTCTTATCTTATTGATTTTAATTGTTATTACTCCTGTGGAAGGTGCTATTGAACAACGAGGTCCGATTGTAAATATTTCAGCCGGAGAACATACAATTCTTAATGGGGAAAATTGTCCTGGATTTTATTATTCAACTTCTACTGGTACATACTATGAGTCGTTGGAGCTTAATTTCTCTGGAGACGGGCTTATTGATACGGGAAATGCAACTTATACCTCAAAAATCAGTTATGGTTCAACGGCTTTCTTTGGGAAGAAATACAAAGTCTTTGAAAATGGGTTGATCACTGAGAACCTGGTTAGCTATGGAAGTCGTGATCTTCAACGGGGTAATGATTATGATCTAGGAAATGGCTACAAACTGGTGCTTCGGGGGGTAAACAATGATTCTGCTCTCCTTGAACTTCAGCAAAACTCCGTCCCAGTTACCACGGAATCTCTTGAAGAAGGTTCAAAGTTCAAATTCAATGCTACAATAAACGGTACTAAATATACAATTCTGGAAGGAACTCTTAGCCGGGTTCTTGACAGTAAGGATCCAATTGTGAGTCTCTCAAGTGTAAGCCAGTATTCGACTGCACCGATTGAGATTAACGTTGGGGACCAGTATGGTAGTTTCGAGGTCACTGAAGCTACAGATAAAAAGATCGAATTGAAAAACAGAGTGCCTATAAGGATGCAGCCTGGAGATTATGTCACAATCCTTAAAGATTTGATTGATTTCAGAGTGGCTGATAATGTATACAGGGCATGCTCTTACAATATGACTAAAGACGTTATCAAGTCATATCAGATAAAAGGCACCTCTTTAACTGTAAATCGCTCGGATTCTTCTTCTGACTCCTGTGTCTGGACAGCTGATTCTTTTGGTATGCTCTATTATGATCTTGAAAACAATTTCAGTACAGAAAGGCTTGAACTTAATCTTAATGCTGAAGACGACTGGATTCCGGAAGGAGGTCTGGTTTATGAATCCTCGCCTGTCAAGGTTCCATACAAAAACCCGGAGATGAGGAATTATGGGGAAAATGCTTTTGATGGCGGATATTCTGTGCTTGGATGGGATGGTGAAAAATATGCATATCTTGGAGACGATCAGGGAATTGTAAATGTCCTTATGGATGATAACAATAGCAGATGTCTCTATTCCGGTGACGAATGGGACCTTGGTGAAGGATATACCCTGAGAGTAGATGATATAGAGTGGGATAAGGTCCATCTGACAGTTTTGAGAAATAATGCTACTGTTTACTCAAGCATAATATCTCCAGGGAAGTCAGCTGATCTGGGTACACATACTTTCCTGTACAATAAGACAATAAATGGTATTGACGTCCCCCTCTTTTCCATATATGTGAATAATGTCCTGGAGGGAAACGGACGCTCTGGTGTAAGCCTAAAATACCCACTACATTTTTCCGAAAGCCCTCTTGAAATAAAAGTAGGGGATACTTTTGGGGCACTTACTGTTGTTGAAACTTCCCCTAAAATCCGGCTTGAAAATGAAAATGCTCTCAATTTTGGTTCGGACCTTGAGGTTACGGAAGCAATCCACCTTGGGTCTTTTGAAAAGGAAACAGGAGGAAATCTCAATGTTACCTTTTTCCCCTTCATGAATAAGGTGGAAAAGGTAGATTCTGTTCTTCCTACAGTCACTCAGTGGACGATTCCGACAATGAGTGTTGAAGAATATCTTCTTGGAAACTAAAAGATATACTGAGGTTAAACCATGAAAAACCATAACGTTATTGTTTACCCTTTTACTGCAATAGTAGGGCAAGAGAAAATGAAGAAAGCTCTGATCCTGAACGCTATAAATCCAAAAGTTGGAGGAGTTCTGATCAGGGGTGAAAAAGGTACTGCCAAATCAACAGCTGTCCGGGCCCTTGCCAATCTCCTACCTGAAATACAGGTAGTTGAAGGCTGTAAATACCGCTGCGATCCTAATGATGTAAATGCAATGTGTGAAGAATGCTTGGAAAAGGTAAAAGCTGGGACTCTTAAGAGTTCTTCTATAAAAATGAAGGTTGTGGACCTGCCTGTAAGTGCCACCGAAGACCGCGTTGTAGGAACTCTTGATATCGAACATGCTATCAAGAAAGGAGAAAAACGCTTTGAGCCTGGTGTACTTGCTTATGCTCACAGGGGTATCCTGTACGTGGATGAGATTAATCTTCTGGATGACCATCTTGTAGATGTACTCCTCGATTCAGCAGCAATGGGAGTAAACACTGTTGAAAGAGAAGGAATTTCTTTCTCTCACCCTGCGAATTTTGTGCTTGTAGGCACCATGAACCCTGAAGAAGGAGAACTTCGACCTCAATTACTTGACCGTTTCGGTTTATGTGTAGATATAAAGGGAATCATGGATGTAGCCAGACGAGTGGAACTTATCAAATACAGGCTCAGCTATGAAACCGATCCTAAAGCTTTTGCAGCAGGCTGGCAGGCTGCAGAGTCCGAGCTTTGTGAACAGATTATTCTGGCGCAGAAATTACTTCCTGAAGTGAAGATCTCAGACAGCATGCTTGAATTGATCAGCCAGATCTGTGTTGATATGGGGGTTGATGGGCACAGGGCAGACATCACAATGATGAAAACCTCAATCACACTTGCAGCTTTTTACGGCAGGACTGAGGTTCTTGAAGAGGATGTAAAAGAAGCTGCAGAATTAGTCCTTCCTCACCGTATGCGCAGAAAACCGTTTGATAATTATTCTGATAAGCAGGATAAACTCGACGAGAGTATAGAG
Organism: Methanosarcina sp. A14; assembly: GCF_001729375.1. Lineage (NCBI taxonomy): Archaea > Methanobacteriati > Methanobacteriota > Methanomicrobia > Methanosarcinales > Methanosarcinaceae > Methanosarcina > Methanosarcina sp. A14. The sequence goes on from NZ_LZPK01000112.1 coordinate 25,025, forward strand.
AAACAAAGGGAAAAGAAAAAGGAAAAAGAAAAGGAAAAAGAAAAAAATAAAAACGAACAGCAAAAAAAAGAGCATAACGAGCAGTCAGGAAAAGAACAGGCCCTTTCCGAAGAGCAGAAATCAGATAACCCAGAGGACAGCACCGGGGAACAACCGGATGCTTCCTCAGAAACTATTTTTGCAACAGGAGAGAGTTACCAGATAAAGCAATTTTCTCCTGATTTTCGCAGAGAGAACCGAAATGGATCAGGTCGGCGCAGCAAAACCCTGACGAAATCCACACAGGGCAGGTATATTAAGAGTAAAATCCCAGAGGAGAAAACAACGGATCTTGCTTTTGATGCTACCCTGAGGGCAGCTGCACCTTATCAGCTTGTAAGGGAAAAAAACGGAAACTCCATAGTCATTCATGAATCGGATTTCAGGCAAAAAGTCCGTGAGAAAAAGATAGGAAACCTTGTACTCTTTGTTGTGGATGCTAGCGGTTCAATGGGGGCTCAGCAGCGGATGGTAGCTTCTAAAGGTGCAGTTCTTTCAATGTTGATGGACGCCTACCAGAAACGTGATAAAGTGGGACTTATTGCTTTTAAGGGGACAGGAGCAGAGTTGTTGCTGCCACCAACTTCCAGTGTGGAAATGGCACAAAAATATCTGGAGGAACTGCCAACCGGGGGAAAGACCCCCCTTTCCCATGGGCTGATGAAAGGCTATGAAACCATACATGCAGAACTCCGACGTGACCCTGATACCTGTCCTTTTATGGTTCTGATCTCTGACGGAAGGGCAAATGTCAGTATGAATGGTGAAGCTCCTCTCCAGGAATCAAAAACAATAGCTTCCATGTTTAGAAAGGAATGCATACAATCTGCAGTTATTGATACGGAAAGCAGCATTATTAAATTCGGGCTTGCTCAGGAAATTTCCAATGCGCTTGGAGCCAAATATCTTGCACTTGAGGACTTGAAGGCAGATTCAATAGTTGAAGCTGTTCGATCTTCAGCTCCTTTTGAATTTTCAGTTCCTTCAGCCAACTTTTCAAGTTGAAGGGACTTGTCAATAGAAGTTCTCAATATCTTGAATTATAGGGTTATGGCCTGTTAGTCTTTACTTTTTTGTTTTATCTTTCTTATCTTACTATGTCTTTCTGCAGTTGATTCCTCTTCCTTTGTGGTTCTGAAAGCGGGCATATACTTATAATATTACTCTTAATAATGATTAGTTACAGAACCTAGTTACAGAACCCAAATTAAGCATTTTACAGGGAGTCTTGGTAATGACTGATGATCTGAAATCTGTTTATCACTTGTTTAACCCCGAAAAAGCACTTTTTGACGAGGAACTGAAGAAATACTATGTTGAAATTGGGGAAAACGAGACACGAATTTCAAAGCTTAAGACACGCCTGGAGCTGGGACTGGAGACCGGAGAACACATTAAAATTCTGTTCACTGGTCATAGGGGTTCAGGAAAATCAACTGCTTTAAACAGACTTGTTTCACATTTAAGTGATCAGTTTTTCGTTGTAAATTATAACGTTATGAAATTACTAGATCTTAACGATATCAATTATACTGATGTACTTCTTTCTATTCTCGCACAACTGATTGAAAACTCTAAGGTAAATAAAATATTTCTCAAAAGCGATTTAGTTGAGCGAGCGAACAAATGGGGTCAGACAATAACTGAACATCTGATTTCTAATACAAAGGAAGGTCTTGGTATTGGAGTTGGCTTGCCTGCTCTTATCAATATTTTCACATGGATGAAAAACGAAACGGAGACCAGAAAAGAAATTCGAAAAGAAATCGGTCCTCGAGTTTCAGAATTAATCAGCATCATCAATGATATTGTTGCTGAAATCGAATGTACCGGAAAGCAAGTGCTTGTAATTATTGATAATCTGGAAAAATCAGATCCTGACAAAGCCCTGGATTTATTTGGGAATCATGGTACGCAGCTATCTCAGCCAATATGCAATATCATATACACTTTTCCTATTTCATTAAAAAGTTCGGACAGATTTACACAGATCCGTCTGAATTTCAGCGACGATATCATGTATCCCAATATCAAAGTCCATGAACCAGATGGTAGTGTGAACCGGGAATCAAAAGAGCGTGCGCTCATGAAAGAGATCGTCGCAAAAAGGGTGAATTCTAACCTTTTTGAATCTGAAGCCCTTGAATATATTATTGATATGAGCGGGGGAGTTCTGAGAGACTACATCAGAATTATTCGAGATTCGGCTGTCACTGCCCTTACGAGAGGAAAAACGGTTATTGATAAGGCTGTTGCAGAAGAAGTGGTCAATGATCTCAAGAATACTTTTCAGGCTCAGCTAAGCGATGAAGACTATGACGTTCTTCTTGAAGTTTCCCGTTCCAAAAGTATAAAACGGGATCAGGGTCTTGTAGGCCTGCTTCACAATCTGAGCGTCCTGGAATATACAAACGGGAGAAATTGGTGTGACCTGCATCCCATTGTCCGTACCATTCTTGAAGAGAAACATTTGCTACAGCAGAATGCAAGTAGCGATTAATTCTACTTTTGTTAATTTATATTCTGGTGGGGAAAGTAAACGGATTTTGTATTTATCAAATTTGCATTACAAAAAATAAATGAAACCAATGTTATAGGCCTTCAAAAGAGGTGTGAATATGGAGCTTGAACCTGAACATCTTTACAAACTGGATAAACTGGTCACTCTCCTAAGTATCTCAGAAGACCTTTCAATTGTGTTTGTGCGCTGCAATGAACCAGTTCTCTGCAATGCGCTCTATACGGAGACTGTTAAAAGGCTGGAAGGCGAACTTTTTATTTATGATATCAACATGAGTGAGTCTTCTCCTGATCTTTTGAAGTTGCTAAACGAGGCGAAAGCATCGGAATTATATACTCAAAACATAAAAGGAAATAAAAAGGTAGCATTCTTCGTTTTTGGATTAGATAAAGCAATAGAGAAAAAGACCAGTGAGGGAAAATCTGAAGCGCTTCTTCTTTTGAATATGATGCGAGAGCGCTTTCTGACCATTGAAAATCCTGTAATAATCTGGATTAACAGTATTTCTCTTTCAAAAATCCTCAAAGAAGCGCCGGATTTTTTTTCCTGGCGTACCACTGTCCTTGAATTTGACATGAAAAAAGAAGAAGTTGTAAGAGCAGCTATTGATTTTGGTGACACGGAGCTTGAATCCTTAAGCAAAAAGGAACTTGAAGACAGGTGGGAGTATTACTCTCGCCTATTGAAGGAATATCACGAAAAAGGAACAATTGATTCTCAAAAGTTTGCTTACTGGAATTACAAGCTTGGAATGATTAAATTGCTCAGAGGCTATTCTAAAGAAGCGATAACCTATTTTCAAGAATCTCTTAAAATTTCCCGGCAGATAGGGGATCGTCGTGGAGAATGCGCAGTCCTTGGAAAACTTGGGAATGCCTGTAGTGACGTTGGCGAAGTGAAAAAAGCTATTGAATATTATGAGCGTGCTCTTTTTATTTCACATGAAGTCGGTGATCAACACAGTGATGGAGTACTTCTTGGCAACCTTGGTAGTTCCTACCTCCATCTCGGTGAAGTTACTAAAGCTAT
>NZ_LZPK01000113.1:0-9061 GCF_001729375.1 Methanosarcina sp. A14
TAATTTATTAAATTTAAATGATTCTTCTTTTTAACAAATATTACTATATTTAAAAAATAGTAAATAAAGATATTTATTAATTTAATATGGGTTTGAAACTATAAAAATCGTTTAAATTATGAAACTTTGACCTTGAGCTTTAAAAATCATTGAAAATAAGAGAAACAGTTTTTAGGCGATACAAAAATCTAAATTCCTACTTTACACTAAAGTTAAACAAGATGGCTACACCCCTATGAGCTTTTGGTACATGCATCAAATAAGAAAAATTTTATATTAATGTTAAAGTTTTTCATAAGAACTATGCCAATTGGATAATAAATCAGGTCATCACGTCGTTCTCACTGAGCTAATACTCAATTGTTGAATAATTTAAAAGTTGTTGTGTATACCAATAACTGATCACATATAGAGTTTGAAGGAATTATTAACGTCAGAGTTTCTGTTCAATAACTTGGTGATACAACCGGAACTAGTATAAAAGAAAATATTATATAAATATACTAGATAAAAACGAGCAGGGGAAATAAGTGATAACCGAAAACCTCGGGTTTTTAATCCATGTTTTCACAATTATCTTCGTCGTTGTCAACCCTATCAGTGGAGTGGTAACTTTTATCTCTTTGACCAGCAAGGTGATGGATGAGAAAAAAAACGAAATCGCAAAAAAGTCAGCCATACTTGCGTGCGTAATTGCCCTATTTTTTGCAATTGCAGGAAATATCATACTTAACCTGTTCAACATTAGCGTGGATTCGCTGCGGGTTGCAGGAGGACTCCTGCTTTTCAGCATTGCTTTTGATATGATGCATGCTAAAATCTCAAAGGGGAGGATTACTGAAGAAGAGATCTCTCACTCTCAGGAAAGGGAAGACATCTGGATCTTCCCGATAAGCCTTCCACTTCTGACAGGACCAGGTACGATCAGTACAGTGATTGTCTTGATGGGGGGAACGGAAGCAGTTATGCAAAAAATAATAATTCTTGTATCAATCATAATGACATTCCTTATCTGCTATTACATCTTCCAATTCTCAAGGGTGATTCATAAGCTTATAGGGTATAATGGGATGCTGGTCTTTACAAGGCTGATGGGACTTTTGCTTGCTGCTCTTGCAGTGGATTTAACTGTTAAAGGTATAATAAATATATACCAGTTAACAGTTTAAGACAGTAAGTTTTACATGCTGTCTCACAACTCAACCTGTTCTCTAAACTTCTTGGTATCCCATAATTTACCGGTTTTCGGGCTTCTACACGTCGTTTTAACGGCATGTATTCAAGGCGGGGGTGTTCACCTTACTCAAATAAAATGTCTCAAAATTCATAGTAACCATTGGGTCCCATGGATTCTTTGGAGATGTTAGCCTGTTTATGGGGTAATTTGTAGCATCCACGTCAAAAACAAAACATATCATGCAATTGTTGATGTGCTATTTTTTGATCTTGTAAGCTGCAGCCAAGAGCAAGCTGCAGCCCATTAGGAGATCTGTCTGGAAGTATCAGTGTCTCGATTTAGAAAGAGGTTACTTTCGAGATGAAGCTTTTTTACTGAAAATGAGAGTTGTGCGGATCTGGGAATATTTTTGGAATCGATCACTTGATACCTCCAAGATATAAATAAACTAAGTTTGTTATATATTTATTGGATATGTTCTACATATTTTAATTTTTACTATTTAGATCTACTTTCGTGGGGTTGATTTGCAGGGGTGAAATGAGTATAAGTCCAATATGCAACCATATCAGCATGGTATTCATCGTGCACAACCGTTCAAAAGAGTATATACTAAAGTATACGAATTTCAATATCCAAAAAGAGATTGAAGAAGTTTAACCACTTCTGCTTTTAGTCCTCGTTTGTTTTACCGTCCTCGTGGGTTCCGCCTTAGCCGTATTTCTTTTTGACTGTGATTTTGAGCCGGTTCACCGTTAAAGGTTGGTAGTTGTTGTAATCTTCTGACGGTTAAGCATCATTTTGTCAACAAATTAATAGCCCTATTTTCCGATCAGTCGAAAAAACTTAATACACTTAGAGATAAATTAAGAAGTTGATAGGGAAACGGGTGTTTGATTTGAATATAAAGGCAAAACTTCAGGATGCTGTCAATGCCCTTAATTATGGCAGTCTTTCTGTACCGGACAAAAAAGAAGAAGAAACCTGCTCTTACCGGATAAAGCAGACGAAAAGCCGGAAAACCATTGTTATCAATTGCAGAGATTGTGATTGTGGGTCTTCCCTTAACGATATCTACTGCAGAAAAAATATTCTCGGCATCCTGCAAAAAGAGGTTAAGGCTGACTGTCTGGTACTCTCAAGGTTGTATGAGAGAGATTACGAAGGGGAAGCCCTGTCTTTACTTTATACTCTTGCAGGTTTTGAAGGGATCATAACAGCATATGAAAGCGTGGAAAAAGTGCCCAAAGACTGTACTTTGCCTGAAAAGAAAGCTTGCGAACTGGAGAGAAAAGAGATAATTGCTTCTTTTGCTAAAACCGTAGAAACTGATCCTTTAAAAGCCAGGATGGAAATAAAGCGATTTATTCAGGGAAAAATGCTGAATAAAACTTCAGAAAAGGCTACAAGGAAAATTACAGAGAAAGCTTCAGGACGAACTATTTATAAAATCTCAGAAAAAGTTCCAGAAAAAAGTTTGGAAATTCTTCCGATTTGCAAAGCTTGTTCCGAGCATTTTTATCAGATGCTTTATGAAATTGAAGAAAAACTATCCAGTTTTCCTGAAGTTTCTCTTATTAAAAAATCCGAAACTTGGTTTTTATCAAAAAGACCCGTAGAAAATTCTGAAAAAGGAATTGGTAAGACAATCGAAAAAACAATTGGAAAAGTAACAGGAAGCCTGATAAAGGACACATCAGGAGAAGCAACCCTGGCAAAAATCTCCAGACATTTTCCGTTTATGGCAAGTGCAATCCGGAAGGAAAAAATGGAGAAAAATAAATACGTTGTGGACGAGCTTTTCGACTACGAAAACGGCATCAGACCTCATGTTCGACCCCCTTTTTCTAGCTCAAGGGTCTATGCAGATGTGCCTGAAAATACCGAATTTCTTGAGTGCTACGATATAGACAACAGGGAAGGTAGGAAACTTGAGGTTTCGATTTATCGCTACATTGACAGGCCGGAAAAATTTTACATGATCCGGCCTCCTGAGTATAATCTTAGGGAGGAAGACCTCAAGCTGCTTGAAAAAGTCCGGATGCGAATGATCCATCACAGGCCAAAAGACCTTGTCTTTACAGATCCGGCTGTAGCCAGGGAATATTTCAGGCGCATGGCAAAAACGCTTCTTGAAGAAGAATTGCTCGCAAGTGGGGAAGCCTGTAGCCCTAATGAACTGGAAAGTTATGCTGACCTACTTGCAAGGTATACTAACGGGCTAGGGATAGTGGAAGACCTGCTTTCTGATGCCAGGATCACAGATGTATATATCAATGCCCCTGCCGACAAAAATCCTGTCCACGTTGTGCTGGAGGGAGAAGAATGCGTAAGCAATGTTTTTCTTTCGCAGGACGACCTCGATGCCTTGGTCTCCAGGTTCAGGATCATCAGCGGCAGGCCCTTTGGAGAAGCGGTTCCTGTGCTGGAACTTAACCTTGAGGCTTTCGGAGTAAGGGTTTCGGTAATAGGAGACCCTCTCAGTTCAAGTGGGCTTGCCTATGCCTTCCGAAAGCATTCCCTTTCACCCTGGACCCTGCCTAAACTGATCAATACAGGTTCGGTTTCTCCATATGCAGCCGGGCTTTTAAGCTTTCTTATGGACGGGCAGGCTTCAGTTCTGGTCGCAGGAGAAGTTGGGGCCGGAAAAACCTCCCTGCTATCTGCCATGCTGCTTGAGATCCCGCAGAAATACAGGATTCTTACAATTGAAGACACCCCTGAGCTCCCTATCGAAAAACTTCAGAGTCTGGGCTGGAAAGTTCAGGGTATGAGTTCACAATCCTCAGTTTTGAAATCAGGAGCCGAAATGAGCCCTGAAACAGCGCTTCGAGCAGCTCTGCGCCTTGGAAATTCCGCCCTGGTGCTTGGAGAAGTCCGGGGGGAAGAAGTAAAAGTACTCTACGAAGCCATGCAGGTCGGAAAAGCCGGAAACTCGGTTATCGGGACCATTCATGGCTCGTCCACGGTAAACGTATACGAGAGAATCGTGCACACCCTTGGGGTTCCTCCGGCGTCGTTTAAGGCTACGGACGCCGTAATTATTTGCTCAGGTATAAGGCTTGAGGGCAGCATGAAAAAACTAAAACGAGTGAGCCGTATCGCAGAAACAACCAGTGCCGTGATCGATAATTCCGAGCCTTCGGATATCTTTACGGACATAATGAAATATGATGCCTCTCAGGACTGCCTGCTTGCAGGAAAGGCTCTGGAACAGGGACAATCCGAACTTATAGAAAAGATTGCCAGAAAATGGGGAATTTCCATAGATAGGGCTTTAAAAGGTATCGAACTTCGCGCAAGGATAAAAGAAAAAATCGCAGTTGAAGGGCTAAAAAAACCTTTCCTGCTGGAAGCCGAAGCCGTTAGCCAGGCAAACAACATGTTCTGGCTGCTTTCAGATTCTATGAAGAAAGACAAACCGTATGAGAATGAATATGCAAATGGAAATAATTCTTCAAATAATTCTTCAAATAATTCTTCAAATAATTCTGTAGGGAACTCTGCAAATAATCCTGCAGGTAATTATGCAGCTGATTCGGAAGCCGGCTGCAGGGACGACATGGAACCTCTTTATAAACAGTGGGAAACCTGGTTTGAGAACTTTGCCAAAAAACGTTCGGGTACAGGAAAATAGGTGTCAGAGAGGAGTTGTTAGAGAGAAAAGTTGTCAGAGGGAGAAATATGGAGGAAGAGAGCAACTGGTATGTGCGAGCCTGTAAAATTACAGCAAGGCAATGGATATGGGCTGTCTCTGACCCTGCCGCTTTCCGCAGGCGATGCGAAAAGAGCGTAAGCCGGGAATACAGGGACGCCCTCAGGTTTACTGGTTATGACCTTGAAGCTTTCGAAACCGTGCTCTTTTCCTATGTGGGAACCTTTGCAACTTTAATCCTGCTGGCCGGAGTAGATCTATTTCTAATCCTTTCAAGAAGTTTTGATGCCAGAGTACTTACTATAATGGGAGTCCTGACTTTTATCATTCCCCTGCTCGCACTCTATTACCTGAGTGAGTATGTGAAGCTCAGGGCAGGATTTATGAAAATATCCTCTCTTGGAGACATTCCTGAGATCCTGAGTTATATAGTCATGTCCATGAAACTTGTTCCTAACCTGGAACATGCCGTGCTTTTTGCTGCCAGGAATTCCGATAGGCCCCTTGCAAAGGACTTGCGAAAACTCGCCTGGGACCTGAACCTCAGGATTTACAGCAGCATGGATGATGCGCTTCTTTCTTTTGCCGACCTGTGGGGAAGGAATAGCGAATATTTCAAGCGTTCCCTCCACCTTATAAAGAGCTCGACAGCCGAACCTGACGAAGCCCAGAGGGTTATAACCCTGAACCGTGCCCTGGACATAAGCCTTGAAGGCACGGAAAGTCTTATGGATGCCTTTGCAGCAAAGCTGAAGACCCCAAGTTATATTCTTTACTCGATATTCATACTGATCCCGCTTGCCCTTGTAGCTCTCCTGCCTGCGGTTACAGTTGTAGGAATAAAACCTGAAATAATAGACCTTATTTTCATTTACGACCTTATTTTCCCGGCTCTTGCTGCCCTATATTCCGAATATATTCTTATGCAGAGGCCTGTTGCTTTTACTCCCAGGGAAATTCCAGACTCTCATCCTGACCTTGCAGATATCAAGCAAAAGAAACGCTTTGCTTTAACGCTTTCAGTCCTGGTATTCTGCCTTATAGCGCCTTTAGGATATCTCCTGCTGAGGTTAGGAAATCCAGGAGGAATAGTTGCAACCGCGCCTCTTGAAGGATATTTTTCACCTACTCTCCCGCTTATTCTGGGTGGAACAATTGGAATTTCAGTATACCTCTATTTCTCGGCTGTTCCTTACAAAAAAATAAGAGACCGGATAAAAAAGATGGAACAGGAATTTGCAGATTCCCTTTTTGTGCTCGGGAGGAGAATTTCGGAAGGAAAAGCACCGGAAGAAGCTTTTGCCCATACTGCCAGGACTATGGAAGGCTCAAAAATCGGAGAAGCTTTTCAGGAAATTTCAATGAACCTACTCAGTATGCGGACAAACCTCAAAGCTGCAATTTTTGATGAAGATTTCGGAGCCTTCAGGCACGTATATTCAGAAAGAATCCGGAACACAATGCTCCTTTTTACGGAAAGTGTCCACAAAAACCATGAAGCTGCAGGTGCCTCGATTATAAAACTTGCAGACCATCTAAAAGAGCTCGGGACAGTTGAAGAACGAATCCGACGCTCCCTTTACGACGTTACCTCAACCATGCGCTCTACAGCTGTGATTTTTGCCCCACTCATTGCAGGGATTACCCTTGCCCTATCTGAGGTTATTACGAAAATTCTGAGCCAGGTAGCCGAAAGGGTAAACCGAATTCCTTCCGACACATCAGGAATGCCTGTTGAAATCGGGCAGGCAGCTTTTTCCCAGTCAATTTCTCCTGACCATTTCCTGCTTGCAATAGGGGTTTATATTGTCCTGATCAGTGCTATTCTCACCCGCTTTGCAGGTTCGGTGGAATATGGAGGAGACAGGACTCAGTTGAAATACGACCTCGCCTGCATGCTCCCAATTTCAATTGCGATATTTGCAGTGTCTACTGCAACATCAAGAATTATCTTCAGAGGGCTGGTGTGAAATAAGAGTTATAGTAAACTGGTGATTACTGTTCATTCAAGAATTGATCCTAAAGTGTAAATAAAACCGCATTTTATTCCATACGTCTTCGGTTAAGTGAGTAATCGTGACAAATTGCGTCAATTTCCTCAACATTTGTCAAATATTTTATAAATTACGAGCTGGAGCAGGGTATCGATTTCATGCAAATAGGCCAAAATTTAAGACCTGCTTCTAATACAAAATCGATAGCTTTCAGGCAAGAAAATTCCTTAACCGATGACCAATGGATTGTTCTTTGTTATTTTGAGATTTATAACTCCACTGAAATAATAGCTAAACAATGACTCAAAATTAAATATAATCATTTTTTTATTTTAATCTTTTTCTTTATAAGGGAAGTACTATATAATGTCACGTTTTTAATTCTTTTTCATTATATGTTTAAATATTAATTTACTGGGTTTTTAAATGAGAGACCAAAAATATGGTAAATCTTGTAAAGCATAACGGGGCTCTGTAGAAATCCTTAATTTTATGCAAACTATTTCCACTACTTTTTTATTTATATTGTACACTATCAGTTTAATTTTTATTTCTTTGACTTGATTATAGAACTTTCTTGCTCTTAGTACTTCTCCAAACTTCCTTTTGACAACAGAAAACGTTGTTTCCGCTATGTTCCTTTTATTATATTTGATTTTATCAAAGTTCAAATATAGCTTTCTTCTGTATTTTCCTCTTACTTTCTTCCTCTTTCTTTTTCTTACAGGCATAATTGAATCTGCTTTAATTTCTTCTCTAATTAGAACATGAATTTTTTCAGAATCATACCCCTTATCTAGGACGTAACATCCAGATTTTCTTGACTTATTTGATTGTCTTATCAGAGCTTTTGCATGTTTGACATCATGATCTGTTTTTTGACTGATTTTCCATCCTAATATCACTTTTTTTTCTGTATCTACTGCTATTGAAGTTTTCAGGAAGCTACTTCGGAGCTTCCCTGTTCTTCGAGAGTAATAATGACTTGCATAAGAACTCGTAAATCCAGTTGCATCAATTGCTGTAATTGAAGCATTTTCTCCATGTGAATAAAATAGTTTTAGAGTTTTTGACAAAATTAGGTTAAACAATGACGAAGGGATTCTTGATACAAACTTTTGAAGAGTAGTGTAATGAGGAACCTTATCAAGGTCAAGTTTTTCTTTTATATTACTCATAAGGTCAATAAGTTCGACAAAATCACGATAATCTGTGCTTATATACTCTTTCAGTAAAACAAGAACAAGAAGCTGATGTTGAGTGTAAACACGTTTGGAATACTTACATGAGTAAAGGTTCAGTCTGGAAGACTGAACCGTTTTAAGACTGAGATCAATAAATTTAATATACTTATTTGATGACAATAGAAATTGCTCCTCGTTTTTTGTGGGGACAAAGAATAAGAAGCATTTTTACAATCTTATTTTTATAAATTTTTGGGTAAAAACAGAATCTAGAGGATTTCTACAGGGCCAAAATATACTCATTTTTTAAAAAGCTTTAAGAGATGTCGATTTAAAAAAATGCGTTTCATAGTCTTTGGAATGAATTTTTACTAATTCGCATAGCTCTGATTAGCCGATATCGAAAATTTTCTTTGAGTAAACAAAATTAGATAAAATTTGAAGAAAATTCTTGACTTTTGGACACTCACATTAATCTCAAATTTCTATTAGTAAGCCAAAAAGGTATGTTTCTATTGTAGTATTTTGGCGTAGCCTCCAATATTTATTGTTACAGGGCAATATTCGCTTAAATTTCCCTTTTAAGAATTCCCCATTCTATGAGTCTCTTTTCTATGTCCCTCACTTCGTAATCTGTAAAAGAAAGACTCTGGTAATGCTTTAGGGATGTTATAGTGTCATGACCCTGTCTAAGTATACTTATTAAATTATTTTAAATAATTATCGATAAACCTTTATTTTAACAGACATAATTAATATTGACAATTAAAATGAAGAAAGTCATATAATTATTGTACTTTTATGAATAAATAAAAATTTATTCAATTATATTTATTAATATAGGGATTTTTTATCTTTCTTTTTATTTTATTGTCAAATATAGAAGTAAAAACGCTTAGGTAAATAGGGGTGATATATTTTGAAAAGTGAAGAACATATTTTAATAATTATATTATTAATGTTTTCCTTTATATTTTGTGCAGCAACCATGCCAGTTAAATCTGCACAGAGTGACGTTTTGAAATCCCCTACTGCTGATTTCTTTGCTTTT
>NZ_LZPK01000114.1:0-2337 GCF_001729375.1 Methanosarcina sp. A14
TTTATATATTATATATTAATAAGTTATACTTTGCGTTTAGATCACAAAAGAGCTCGTTTTTGAAAGGAACCCATAAGGGAAAAAGGAGTGATCTGCTGTCAGGTAAAAACTTGAAATGTCCTGTTTTTAAGATTCTCTTTACAAGTTCTCTTTCAGGTTCCGAAAATATATACAATAAATGTCTATTTTTTGTAAAAATTCATAGTTTTTACACTGACATTTATTAATATGTACGTTTGAGTATTTAATTGAAGGTAGTTAGCATAATATAGAAAAAGGCATATAATACATAAATTTAGTTTATATACATTTATTCCAATATCTAATACTATATATTAAACATGCAGAATTTTACTCACATAAATTATAGAGTTGCGTAATTCTGTCAGTAATCAAACCATATCAGAAATATCTGCTGAAAACATGTCTAAAATAACCAGAATATTTCTATTTTTCTTTTAAGAAAATATTGATGGCCCATCTTTATCCGATTGATGTTTTAAAACGCCTGAATGTCAGAAGTGTTCCTTTAAGGTCCATTTTGAGTTCAGAACTTCTCGACTTTCTTAAGTACTCCATTTATTCTTGTTTTGACTACCTGTACATAATTCAAATCATCAAAAGGAAAGTTTTCACTTTTCAACATTACTTATTTGTTATCTTAAAGCATTTATTTACCGATTTAAATATAAAAAATAAGATTGGAACTAAAAATAAAAAAGAAGAAAAATAAAAAAGAGAGCTAAAAGTAAAAAAAAGAAAAATAAAAAAGAGAGCTAAAAGTAAAGTAGAATCAGTAAAGTTCGTTGCGGGCTTCTTTCCAGCTCTTTCCTGCACAGATCTTCTTTGCTATTTTTACCGCATCAAGTGGGGTTTTTCCATATACTGAGTTGCTAAAGGTCTCGACGAAATTCTTATCGATTGCGGCACCGCCGCAGGCTACGGGAACATCCTCAGAGTAAAGGATTTCTGCAAGGTCTTTAATGCCCCCTTTGGTTGTACTCATAAGGGTTGTTCCGGTAACAAGGTCAGCATTTGTTGCCTTTACGGCTTTAACGGCTTCTTCCACTGTTATATCACTTCCCATATCAACTACTTCGAAACCATTTGCCCTGAGAATAGCGACTACAATGTTCTTGCCTATGTCATGCACATCTCCTTCAATAACAAGGGATACTACCTTCCCCTGGGAGGGAACTTCTCCTATCCTTTCCTGGCAGAGTTCCACCCCTCCGATAAGGGCTTCATTTGCCAGCAGGATTTCAGGCACATAGCTTTCCCCTATGTCGTAAAGCTCACACACGGTCTGGATTCCGGGCATAAGGGCGTTCAAAACCAGGTCTGTCGGATCTTTTCCTTTTTCAAGTAGGGCAGATGTGAGTTTTACTGTTTCTTCACTATTTCCTTCTATCACAGATTCTGCTACGGATGCGTATTCGGGATCTTTTGGCCTGTTCTGTTTCTTTATCTTATTGGCAGGGGCCATTTCTTCGTTCCGATCTGCAAGGTCTACCCCAAGGCCGATCATGATCCCTTCGTCAATGAGTCTTTTAAATTTTGCAGGCTCTTTTTCTTTCATCTCGAATATCTTCTGAGCTGCAACGTCGATATGCCTGATCATTCCTGCATCCCTCCCAGGACATTTTCCTTCATGTTTCTTCCAATACCGACTCCGATCTGCCTGATGATGTCTTCCACATCATCACATTTCGGAATTGCTGTCTCTTTGCAGGCCCTGACATAGGCCCTGAGATTTTCGAGTGATGTTCCAAATGAGAGTCCGCACGAAGTCCCAACAATATCAGCTCCCTGCAGGATGCATTCCCTTGTTCTGTTATAAACCTGTTCGGGAGTTCCGTTTGGCATAAGATCTATAACATCCAGGCTTCCGAGGATGGACATTTCATTGCCCGCTACCTGACGGCAATACCAGACCGGAACGGCGTCGAAGGAGAAGCAGTCAATTCCACTCTGCTTTATGTAGGGCAGAAGTTTACTGGTATCTCCGCAGATGTGCAGGATCTGGGGACAGCTTATCTCCTTTGCTATTCTTTTGTGAGCAGGGAGTACGAATTCTCGGTATGTTTCCGCAGAAATCAGATCCCCGGAAGCCGAAGGATCGGCGAGGAAGACAATGTGTGCTCCGTAAATAGTCTGCAGCTTCCCGTAAGCTATCACGAAATCTGTTGCTGCCTCAATGAAGGCATGTGCTTTTTCCGGATCGGTCTTTGTCCACTTTGCTATGTTTTCGACGCCTGCTATATGACTTGCTATCGTAAAAGGAGATGTCAATAGTGGGATAACAGGAAGCATACCGTCGTACCGCTTCCTCAGTTC
>NZ_LZPK01000115.1:0-7130 GCF_001729375.1 Methanosarcina sp. A14
ATTAGAAGAGTGGCAGTGACAGAATACTTAAGGAATCCCCAATACACGTTAAATTAATTCAAATATTTGAAAGTTTGGAAAAAACAATATGCTAGGAGCCAACTGCGTAACTCCTAATAAAAACAAAAAATCACAGAAATCTGCTTGAAAGGTACGAACAGCGTCTGAAAGATCTTGATCCGGAGCTTATCACCCCTGAAGATGAGATTGCTCTAAAGGAAGCTTTTATACATGCAAAAGAGACTTTTGAACCAGAGGAGCTGGTAAGCTGGTTCACAGTTAAAGCCGAGCCCTTTTATAGATCCGTATCCTGGAAAGTGCTCCTTTCCCTCTATGAAGAACTGCTTGGTATTGTGGAAAAAAAGCCTGGGCCTGAAAGTCCGGAAACCGCTTCTGTACTGAACGGACTTGCAGGGATCTACCGCTATATGGGAAATTATGACGAAGCTCTGAAGCTTTTTTCAAGAGCCTTAAAAATTCGTGAAAATCTCCCAGATCAGCCCAGGCCTGAAACCGGGAATACGCTCGGTGAGCTTGGAATTCTTTATACTCTTATGGACCGGCGCAAAGAAGCTCTTTCATTTTATACCCGGGCACTTGAGATCCAGAAAAAATTTCTGAGCCCGAAAAATCTAGGCGCTGTAAGAACACTGAACAGGACGGCCTTTTTCTATAAGGGGCTGGAAAAACCCGAGAAGGCTGAAGAATGCTTCAGGCTGGCTCTCAAACTTCTGGAACAGCTTCAGGACCAGGAGTCTGACAACCGTGTGGTTATGGGATACAGAGCCGGAACCCTGAACAACCTGGGTGTTCTGCTCTCGGAAATGGGCAAACTTGACGAAGCTGAGGACAGGTACGGGCAGGCTTTAGAGCTTCAGGAAAAGGTTTACGGCCCTGAACACCCGCAGGTGGCTCAGACTCTAAACAATCTTGCCCTGCTCTATTTCCAGACCACAAGGTATGAGAAAGCCATGATTCTTTATACACGGTCCCTGGAAATTATGGAAAAATTCGGAAAAATCGAACATACGGGCTTTGCTACGACTCTGAACAACCTGGCAGGCGTATACGTCCAGAAAAGCCGCTATGAAAAAGCCCTGGAGCTCTATACAAGAGCGCTCGAAATCCGGGAACGTGTCCTTGGTCCTGACGACCCTGATGTTGCCAAGACCCTGAATAACATGGGCGAACTCTACAGGATCCTTGGCCAGCACAAAAAAGCCCTTCCTCTCTACACCCGCGCCCTCAAGATCTATGAAACAACTCTCGGCCCTATACATCCCGATGTAGGCACAACCCTGAATAACCTTGCAGGCCTCCACGAAAGCATGGGTGAATACGAAACCGCAATAAACCTCTACGAAAAAGCCCTCGATATTATCGAAAAGGAATACGGGCCCGACCACCCATATTTCAAGATCACACGGAATAATTTAATTGGCCTGTATGAGAAAATGGAGAGAAGCTGGCGGAAATAAGAACTTACTCATTTTATCTCTATTTTAATTATTTGATTCCGATTTAAATTATTTTTTCCGATTTAAATCATTTTATCTCGATTTATAAGTCTCAATTTTTTAGAGTCAGAATAAGAGGGTCTCAAATTAGCTTTAAAAAAATCTCTAATTTAATTTGATACCCACCTATTTGAAAGAATTCCTTTTTTTTGATTTAAAGGTATTATTTGCTTTCTTTTGGTTCAGGTTTTCCGAAAAGAGGGGTACTGTGGGTATTTTACAGTATCATTGCGTTTTTCTTATTATCCGTATCCCACGAGTTTATTGCCAGGGGATAGATTCGAATCTCTGTCCACCTTTTTCTAACTATTAATGCGCAAAAATCAACTCATAGTATACTATACATAGCTATAGTTAGAAACACAATAAGTAATTATATATATTTATTTGTATATATTGTAAGTATGGAATTCGGGGGTATAAAAACAAATATGGAATTAAAATTCAATTTTTGGTTATAATTATATGACCTTGACAAATTTTACTAATAAAACAAATAACTGAGCAGCTTCCACGAGATGGGGGTTTGAGTTTTCTCTTTATTCGTATCGCAAGCAAGGGTTCGAGGTAAGATTACCAATTGAGTAAAGGATAGTACAGGCAAGAACCCTCTGCAGGCTTTCAGGCTTTGTACACGTATTGCCCCGTTTATCACGCGGGCAATATTGGCGGTGAACCGGGCTGGATCGAAGGGAATTCAAGGAAGTGGCTGTGAAGTTCGACTATCACAATAATCACTGGCACAGCCGGTGTCATGAGCTATTGCTCAAACACATCCAGATTACTTTAAAAAGTTTGACAGACCTTGAATATTCAATACAAAGAATAATACAAGGAATCAAACTATGGCAAACATAATAGAAGAATTGCTGGACGTCCTGATGGTCCCGCCCGACAAGAAAATCGACCTGAAGAAGGACTATGACCCCGGATTTACCGGCAAATGGATGAAGAAAGAAGAGGCCGAAAAGACCCTGGCCGAAGGCATCCAGATACTGTCTGAGATGCAAGACAAGCTCTGGGCCCAGAACCAGTACGCTGTGCTCATAATCCTTCAGGCCCTCGATGCAGCCGGCAAAGACGGCACTATCAAGCACGTCATGTCAGGAGTCAACCCGCAGGGCGTTGATGTCCACAGTTTCAAGGTACCTTCCAGCGAGGAACTGGACCACGATTATTTATGGCGCAACTTCAAGGCCCTGCCCTCTCGCGGCCGCATCGGGATTTTCAACCGTTCCTACTATGAAGAAGTCCTGGTCGTGCGCGTACATCCTGAGTTTCTCGCCAACCAGCAACTACCCCCTGATCTGAAAGACGAGCATATATGGAGTCGACGCTTCGAGGAGATCAACAACTTCGAGAAGTATCTGGTTAACAACGGCATCATTGTCGTCAAGTTCTTCCTGTACGTGTCCAAGGATGTTCAGAAGGAGCGTTTCCTGGAGCGGACACTGATGCCGGAAAAGAACTGGAAATTCTCCGCAGCCGACATAAAAGAGCGCGCATTTTGGGACGATTATATCGCCGCCTACGAAGACATGTTCAACCATACAAGTACTGAGTGGGCGCCCTGGTACATTGTGCCTGCCGATCACAAATGGTTCACGCGGCTGGCCGTGGGAGCCGTTCTCTACAACACGATGAAGAACCTCAACCTGGATTATCCTACCGTCAGCGAGGAGCAGAAACAAGCTTTACTTGTGGCTACGGAGGAACTCGAAAGAGAGGACGGTGGCGTGAAAGATAAAGCCGTCTTAAAGGCTGAAGAGAAGGCAGCTGCCGATCATGAAGTTACGGCTGCGAGCAGTGCGGTCACCGAGGACGAAGTTAAAAAGAGGGGAAAAAAGGAAGGCAAGAAAAAAGGCAAGAAGAAAAGGTAAGGTCACGTCGGAAAGCCGGGTTACTCGCACCAGAAAGCATCAAAGTCCCCTCACTTTTTGAACTAAAGGAGAGGAAACATGTCACATCAACCTGATCAAACCACATCACAGGGTTCAGTCCAAAAGATGTCAGATGTAAAATGGTATGCGATTACGCCGGCAGAAGTCGCCAGCCAGCTCCAGGTCGATCCGGTCAGGGGCTTGAGTACGACGGAGTTGCAACAGCACTTTCAGCAGTATGGTCCGAACAAACTGGCGGATAAGAAAAAGAGCCGGGATGGCAGGCCTTTCTGCGCCAGTATCGTGACCTCATACAGATCATTCTGCTGGTGGCTGCGGCTGTCAATCAACTTTTCACTGGAAAATGGGTAACCACGTTGGTGCTGGTGAGCCTGACCGTCTTTAACGCGGTTCTGGGTCTGCGTGTGGAGTCAAAGGCCGAAGCCAGCCTGGCGGCATTGGCCGGGACAATGAAGAACGTTGTCCGTGTGCGTCGGGAAGGCGAGGTAAAAGAAATCGAGGCCGAAGGACTGGTGCCCGGCGACATTGTGTTGATGGAGGCTGGCAATGTTGTTTCTGCCGATGGCCGTCTGTTCGTGGCGGCCACGATAGAGATTGAGGAAGCCGCCCTCACCGGCGAGAGCGTCGCCACTCTGAAGGACACCGCTACCATTACAGTTCCGAGGTTTCCCTGGGCGACCGCGTGAACATGGCGTTCATGAATACTTCGGTCACTCGCGGACATGGAGAGATGATCGTCACCACCACCGGTATGGGCACAGAGATGGGGAATATCGCGGACTTGCTAAACAAAACCGAGGCGGCAAAAAAACACCCTTACAAAAGCAGCTCGATCGACTAACGATGATTATTGCGGCTTTGGCGGGCCTTGCCTTCATCCTGATGGTTATTCTGGGACTGCGCAGCGGACAGGCACTAGACGCAATCTTCATCGCCGGCGTAGCGCTGGCGGTCTCAGCCATCCCTACCGGCCTGCTAGCTGTAGTTACCATCATGTATTCCATGGGTACGGACGGCTCAGAACGCCATTGTCAAGCGGCTACCGTCGGTGGAAACACTCGGCTCGGTCTCAGCTATTTGCTCCGACAAAACCGGCACGTTGACGCTCAACAAGATGACAGTGCGAGAGTTCAGCATACCCGGCCAGAATCGCTACAGGATCTCAGGTGAAGGCTACAGTACGCAGGGAATATTAGAGCATACAAGCGGCGTCGCCGCAGGACAGCCATGGAAAAAGGGTACTCCTGCTTACAGTACACAAGGACAGTTACTGAGTACAGGCGGTACTAGGATAGATCTTGATCCTTTCCTACTGCCGATGGCACTATGCTCCGATGCTCGCCTAGACGGTGAAGCATTGATCGGCGACCCTACCGAAGGCGCGCTGATCGTGCTGGCCGAGAAGGGGGGTCAGCGTGGAAGACGCTCGTCAGATGTACCCGCGCGTGGCCGAAGTGCCTTTCGACTCCGATTACAAGTTCATGGCTACGTTCCACAACATGAAGAACGAGCAGGGCAAGTCGGTGGCGCGCTGTTTCGTCAAGGGAGCGCCGGATGTGCCGATCGCGCGTGCCGGTTAGTACTGGCCTGCCAGGTGGTGAGAATTATCCTATCACCAAGGAGAATCGCAACCTGGCGTTCCAGGAAAACGACCGCATGGCCGAAGCGGGTTTAAAAAATGTGAACAATCAAGGTTCCGGGTAAAATCCGTCTTTCAATACTTTCCCATCATCTTCGCAATCGCCCTGTGTATCCCATGTATACTGAATCCGTTTCCGAGGTACATCATCGGGCAATGTTCGGTCATGCATTCGAGACCTTCTGCCTTGCATGTGTCCATAGCTTTTTCGGTTTCTGTTCTCCAGTGAAGCCAGATTTTAGTGATGCCTTTCTCCTTCAGGGCAGGAATAAAGTTTCCAGGGTCGGTTATTGTGACGCCCAGTACGGCGCGGTCAAGGCCGGCTGGAAGTTCGGAGACTGTTCTTAAAGAACCGGATTCCGGCTTGTCTGAAAGGTCGATGATATAGACATCTTTGCCCCGGTTTTTAAGTTCGGATATAGCCCACTTCATTGCAGGTTTTGTATGGTCAGTGATGAATGCATAGGTTTTTGCGTTCCAGAAGTTTTCCCTTTCGGATGTCGTTGGTTCCATCTTGAGTTCCCCCGATTAGATTCTAAATTAAGTATATCTTCTGTTTCATATAAAAAACACAATGCAGTTTTCAGCCAGCTTCCGGCCAGCACAGAAAGAGTTTCTGAAATGTAGAGTTTCTTAAATGTGGAGTTTCTTAAATGTCAGGCTGGATAACATATGAGTGGTATAAAGAAGTACAAAAGACTGAAAAGACCGAAAAAACTAAAAATATAAAAAGGGCAGCAGATCCGGATAGGATTCTGCTTATTTTTCTTGTTTATCCTGCTTACTGCCCCTGAAGCTTCTGTCCTGCTGCCTGAAGTGCTCCGCCGAGTGCCTTTGCGAGTTCACAGTTCTGAGAACACTTTGAAGGGCAGTTACAGTACTTAGGAGCGTTTTCTGCCATCCATTGCCCCAGAAAACCGAAGGCTTTGAGCTGGTCTTCATTTGCAGTCTGTACGAAGTTGTTTATATCCTGTAATTCCATGATTTATCACCGAGATCAGGAATGTTGTATATATTTATATACTTAAGCGTTATAATTATGTACATGGTATTGATTGTATAGAAAAATGACCTTAAATTAACAAACTTTGATAATCCCTTTAATTATCAGCTTTAAATAAGCACGGTCAATAAACCCTTCACGATCAATAAATCCTTCAGTTTCAGTCTTAATAACCTTTAATGAAGCCTTTAATTACCAGTATTCCTAGTTACGTTAATTGTTGTCCTGATTACAACAAACTTTAACTAAAATAATTTTAATTTCCTATAAAATAAAGTTTTAAAAAGTTTCCGAGGTAAATAAAAAATGGAGATGGCTAACGAAAATTCCGAGACTTATTACCGGGAGGAACTTCACTCAATTAAGGAAGAAGTAACATCCTTGCGGAACGAGTTCTCACGGTTTTTGCAGAAAGCAAACCAGCAGCATATTGAAGAAATGATTGGGGAGATGAGAAAGAGCTTCATGAAGCCCATGGTAGACTATCTCTGTGAGGACGCAAGCGAGATAATGCATACCCGGATGACAACAGACTGCGGGATGCGGGATTTTTGTGAAAAGGCTTTTCGTGAGCTCTTGCATGAAACCGCAGGGCTTGTTGGAAGAGGCAGGATCGAAGCTGAAACCATAAAGCTGTACAGGGACAGGCTGGAAGAATTAAAAAAGGAATCTAAAAACTCAAATTGCAGCAAGTGTTTTTCGGAAGCTACGAATCTTTTTGAAAAGCAGGTCAAACTTATGCGCTCGCTCCAGATTTATGAGGAAAAAGGTGAAGAGGACAAAAAAATCGACATCAGCGAAATTGAGCCTGAAAAGCTGGTCACTGAAGTCTGCGAGCCGATAGCAAACCGACAGCGTCTACTAATGCTCAAAGCGCTTTCAGGGGAAAGCAAGACGTTTTCCGAACTTTCCAAACTTACAGGCCTACGCGGCGGAAATCTGCTTTTTCATCTTCAGAAACTCCTTGAAACAGGAATGATTTTACAGCGAAATGAACGGGGAGACTATATTATTACCAGGAAAGGTTACTCCACCCTGCAAGGGCTTTCCAAAATCTATTCTGAAATTGA
>NZ_LZPK01000116.1:0-31671 GCF_001729375.1 Methanosarcina sp. A14
GTTTTTGTTTATTTCAGTTTTAGTTGATTCCAGTTTTAGTTGATTCCAGTGTTAGTTGATTCCAGTTTTAGTTAATTCCCGTTTAAGTTCCCATTATCTTCTGTTCCAGGAGTCGATTTTAATTTCAGAATTTCTTTAAGAGCATCTTCAACTGTGAAGCTTGCAGTGTCTACTGGCAATCCTCTTGCTCTGAGTTCTTTCATCATAGAAGCTATAGGCGGAAGAGGCTCGAATCCTTTTTCTAGGTAGCTTTCCCGGCTCCCCTGAAAAATAATTCTTCCTTCCCTTATGAGCACTATTCTTTCCAGCAAGGGGAAGAACCCCTTAAGATTATGGGTTACAGTTATAACCGCAGTACCCTTCTCTTTAATTCTTTTAAGTGTATCAAGAATGTCCTTTTTCCCTACCGGGTCAAGCCCTGTTATTGGCTCGTCCAGAATAAGATAGTCCGGCCTGAGAGCAAGGGCGCTTGCAAGGGCAACTCTTTGCATTTCTCCTCCACTCAGGCTGAAAGGGTCTCGAGAAATCTCACTATGGTCAAGAGCAACAGCTTCAATTGCCTCATATACCCTTTCCTCGGTTTCTTTTTTCGAGTACCCAAAGTTCAGGGGCCCAAAAGCTATTTCCTCATATACGGTCTTACAAAAGAGCTGGTCAGCAGCCTGCTGAAAAACCATTCCTATCCTGCGTTTCGTCTCTCTTAAAGAAGGATCAAGACCGTCTACGCGGACGGTTCCGGTTTCCGGCTTCAAAATTCCGTTGAAAAGTTTTGTGAGAGTAGATTTCCCTGCACCTTTTTCTCCCAGAATTCCCACAAACTCTCCTTTCTCTATCCGCAGGTTGATATTTCTCAATGCGAGAGTTTCGAGAGGAGTCTTTCTGGAGTAGGAAAAACTTACGTTTTCAAGAATAATCGGCATATTTCCTCTGCAAAGCTCTGTGGAGAAGAGGTTTTTTTCCAGGGAATTACGATTCCGTGCATTTTCAGGTTCTCGGCCAGCTCAATAAGGGAAGGCAGGGCAAGCCCAAGGGTCTTGAGGGAAGCATCGGAAAAAATGCTTTCCGGTTTGCCTTCAAGCCTTATTTTCCCTTTTTCCATGACAATGACTCTGTCTGCGTCATGAAGTTCTTCGAGATTGTGAGTGATATATACAATGGTTTTTCCCTTCCTGTGCAGTTTTTTTATAGTTTCTAGAATGGTTATTCCGGACCCAGGGTCAAGCATGGAGGTTACCTCATCAAAGATAAGGCATTCAGGCCTCATTGCAAGAATTCCTGCCAGAGCTACACACTGCCCCTGTCCTCCACTCAGGGTTTTCGGAGAACGGTGTCTGTACTTCTCAAGCCCGGTTTCGGCAAGTGCCATATCAACACACTTTCGGATTTCCACAGGGGGGAGGCAAAGATTCTCTGGGCCGAAAGCCAGATCTTCTTCGACAGTCCGACCTACAAATTGAGTTTCAGGATTCTGGAACACGATACCTACGAGCTTCCTGATTCCCGGAAGTTTTGAGGGATCACGTGTGTCAATTCCACTTATCATTACCCTGCCAGCCTGTGGTTTCAGGAGTCCGCTTAGTTGAAGGGCAAGTGTGGATTTTCCACTGCCGTTTTTTCCTATTACCCCTATGAATTCCCCTTTTTTTATAACCAGATTTATATTCTCAAGCGCAAGGGTACCATCAGGATAACTGTAACTCACTTTTTCAAGCTTGATCATGTCTACTCTAAATTTTCATTATATCTTTTAAAACACATTATGATTTATTAGAGATTATTACAAATTATTATAATATTTATTGAAAATTTGAGTTTTGCCTTTATTTTTATTTATAAAAAATTAAAAGAAAGTAATTTTATAGCTTGTAGGTTGAAGCAATATATGCGGCAACTCCAGTTTTTATGATTTCACCGAGCAGAAAAGGAATGACACCAAGAGCAAGGGCTGCTCCAGGTCCAATGTCAGCTACAAACATCAATTGAATAAATCCGCATGTATAGAGAATCAGGACTCCTGCACTCATATTAAGGGCATTGATAAAGAAACCGGATTTATCAGCCTTTTCAGCCTTTTCGGAAAGCTTTCCTATAACATAAGCCGCCAGAATGAAGCCAGTTATGTACCCACCTGTGGGCCCAAGAAGCACTCCCATTCCAGAACTGCCTCCTGCAAACACAGGAAGTCCTGCTATGCCGAGAAGGGTATACACTATCATGCTCAAGCCTCCCCATTTGCTTTTCAACATACTTCCTGCAAGCAGGACAAAGAATACCTGCAGTGTAACAGGGACAGGAGAGAAAGGTATAGGAATCTGTATATAAGCCCCTACGGCGGCCAGAGCTGCAAAAAGAGATGCGAAAACCATCATTCTTAGTTCAGGAGTCCGATTGAAATAAGGCTCTTTGTTTTTTATGTACACATTTTTTCCTCTTATGAATTGTACTCAGCTTTTCTCATTTTTCTCTTTTTTAAGCCTGTCAAAGTTGCTTACATCCCTGAATTGGCAGGCATGAAAATTCAGTGCAAATTTAAAGCTGTAATATATAGAAACTGAAATATAGAAACTGAAATATAGAAACTGAAATATAGAAACTGAAGCCTCGAGTAACCTTGTCAGCTTTATAATGATAACTTCATAACGGTTAATTCCAGTCCTGAAAGCTATATAGCAACTGAAAATTCAAAGTATTGTTAACCATTTTTGAGTTAAAGGTTTACATTTGATTTAAAACTTTCCTGAAATCGCAGTTCTTGTTTTCAGGCATACATTTATCCCATCCGGAGCGATAATTAAATATACATCTTATACCGGTATTATGGATCACCTGAAATGCAAATTCAGCAGGTAGTTGAAAAAATGTATTGTTAGGGAAGTATTTCATGGGCGTGTGGCCTAGCCAGGATATGGCGGCAGCCTCCTAAGCTGTAAATCGGGGGTTCAAATCCCTTCACGCCCGCTAATTTCTTTTAATCTGTAGTTTCCTTAATTCGTATTCTTTTAGCCTCTTTTTTCAGTTTTATCACGAAATAAAAGTCTATTTTTGAAGTCCGGGGTTTCCAACTCTAAGGCGTTATGGACATGCCTGCTCAGAAGAACCAGATATTTCTGAACTACTACCTTTCTGAACTACTACCTTTCTGAACTACTACCTTTCTGAACTACTACCTGTGTAAATATTCGTGGAAACAATGGAAAATATTTTATCTGGAAAGTAAGTATTCCATAGCAGTATAACAATACATTTTTATTGATCATAGCTCAGTGCATTCTACTTCATTAGAACAGAAAAATGCTAACCCAGAGGAAACACGAATTGATTAGAAAAGCCAGAGTAAATGACGTAGTTGTAATGAAACAAATCATCAATACTTATTCGAAGGAAGAGCTAATGCTTGCCCGTTCGCTGAGTGAGATGTATGAGAATATTAGAGATTATTACGTCTGCGAGATTGATGGGGAAGTTGTGGGCTGCTGTGCCCTGCATGTAGTATGGGAAGACCTTGCAGAGATACTTGCCCTTGCTGTGCACCCGGTATGTGCAAGAAAGGGAATAGGTACAAAGCTTGTCTCGGCCTGTCTTGAGGACGCTAAAAACCTTGGTATGAAAGAAGTTTTCGCACTTACTTATGTGCCTGGCTTTTTCGAGACATTGGACTTTAAGGTTGTAGACAAAAACACCCTTCCCAGAAAGATCTGGTCCGGTTGTTTGAGATGCCCTAAGTTTCCGGATTGTAACGAAATTGCTGTTATGAAGTCGATTAATCCCTGAATAGCTTTAGAAATTCTTCTTTGAAATCCTTCTTTTCTATTTTTTGAGCCTAAGACTTTAAATTCAAAACTACAGGATTTCGATTTGCAGTGTTTAAAATAAATATAAATAGCCAATAATCAAAAATTATTTATTCAGGCAGTTACATTTTTAGGCTATCCTAATTATCGGTTTGGAGTCCGGCATATGCTGGCGGGATGATGTAATGCAGATAGATCGATTTGAAGAATATCTTGAAACTATTCTCTACCTAATTAGAAAAAATCAGAACCCTGCAAAGACCAAACAGATCTCTGAAGAACTCAACGTATCTCCGCCAAGCGTGACGGAAATGATAAAAAAGTTACATTCTTCGGGACTTGTGGAGTATACACCTTATCAGGGAGTTGAATTAACAAAAAAAGGAACTGATCAGGCTATAAAGATCAAAAGGAAACACCAGGTACTTGAAACTTTTCTGGTTGACGTCCTTGATTTTGATAGGAAGGAAGCCCATAAAGAAGCCTGTGAACTTGAGCATGCGGTCTCAGATGCCGTACTTGAAAAGATCTACGAATTTCTGGGATGCCCTGAGTATTGCCCTGACGGGAACCCGATCAATATTGATAAAAATAATATCGTGCAAGAGGAAGAATTTGTCCCACTTGATGAAATGGAAGAAGGAAGTTCAGGCAGAGTTGTCCGGGTGACTCTTCCAAGAGAGACGAAAGAACGCCTGATCTCCCTTGGCATTCTTGCGGGAGAAGATATTAAAGTCAGGCGAAAGCAAAAACAGGGCTGTATCTCGGTTATAGCAGTAGGGTCGGAAATTGCTCTCGGAAAGGATATTGCAAAGAAAATTTTCATAGCTCCGAAGGGCAGAAACGTGTAAAAAAAACATAGAGAAGGCATATAACTGGCATGGAGTAAAATAACCGAAGACGCAGTAGGAATTTCCAGCTCATGCTGTACTTCCGAAAGCGAAAGTCAGAGCAAAAGCCCCTATGATTTGACAATAGCTTTCATAGGCAACCCAAGTGTTGGAAAAAGCGTTTTTTTCAGCAGGCTTACAGGGGTAGGAGTCGAGGTCTCAAATTATCCTGGCACGACAGTTGCACTTAAAAAAGGAATTGTAAAAGCTAGGGGAAAAACTATTGAAATAGTTGACCTGCCAGGAATTTATTCTCTTGGAGTCACAAACGAAGATGAGAAAGTAACCAAGCAATTTTTGATTGAGGAACGGCCGGATATTGTTATCAATGTCGTTGACGCAAGCAGGCTCGAAAGGAATCTGTACCTGACCCTGCAGCTTCTGGAACTCGATATCCCTATGGTTATTGCGTTAAATCAGGTAGATCTGGCTGCAGACCTCGGGATTCTCGTTGATACAGACGAACTCTCCGAACTACTTGGCCTACCTGTAGTACCAACAGTTGCGACCTGGGGAGTAGGGCTTGATGAAGTAATGCTTGTAGCCCTTGACGAACAGAATAAGACTCAAGAGCACCACAGGGTAAGATATAGCCAGTGGATCCAGCAGGCTCTTTCTAACCTTGACTATACCTTTCCCAATATACCTCCAATCGTAAAAATGGCAGCTCTACTAAACGATGCCGAGTTTGTAGAACTCTACTGTATGCCACCTGAAGCTAATGCCTTGCTTTCTTCTGGCAGGCGGTTAAGGCAAAACCTGGAGATAGAACAGAGGATTTCAGTACCTGATACTGTTGCAAGAGACCTCTATGGAGAAGCAGGATATATTGTGGACCGCGTGGTTTCAAGGTTTGAACCTAAAAAAAATATAAGGGAAAGAATCGATGCAATCCTTACCTCCCCTAATTTCGGAATTGCAGTGCTCATATCTGCCCTGCTCATTACATTCCTTCTTGTTTTCCGGGTAGGAGGATTCCTCGAGACCTGGATTGTGAATGAAATCTTTGAGCCTCATGTGATTCTTCCTGCCGAAGCCGCAACTTCTGGCATGTCGCCTGTCCTGAAAAACCTGATCGTGTATTCTCTTCGAGGAGTAGAGGCCGGATTTGCAATCGCAATTCCATATATTGCAGTCTTTTATGCCATTCTTTCAATATTCGAGGATTCGGGGTATCTTACCAGAGCAGCTTTTCTGCTTGACAATCTTACCCATAAGCTTGGGCTTCACGGAAGAGCCGTGATTCCGCTGGTTCTCGGCTTTGGCTGCAACGTCCCTGCAATTATGGCAGTGCATTCCCTTGGCACACGGCGGGAAAAGAGGATAGCTTCCATTTTGATATCTCTAATTCCCTGCTCTGCGCGAACTGTCATTATCCTTGGGCTTGTAGGAACTTTTGTAGGTTTTTGGCCTGCAGTTTCAATCTATGTTCTGGAGATCGTCATTATTACCGGAGTGGGTTTAATTCTAGGGAAAAGTCTGCCAGGTCAGAGAAGTGGATTCATCATGGAAATGACTCCTCTCAGAAAGCCCGAATTGAAATCTACCCTCAGGAAGACGTGGATGAAAAGCCGGGAATTTCTATATATAGCGTTTCCGCTTCTGCTCGTTGGAAGTGCTTTTCTGGGGGTTGCCGACGCACTGGGACTTCTTTCAATCTTCCAGGACTTTGTAGAGCCTATATCCGTGGGCCTGCTGGGCCTTCCGGCATTTGCGGCGACTGCCCTGGTATTTGGGATTCTCCGAAAGGAAATGGCGCTTCAGATCCTTGCCGTACTTGCAGGTACGGCCAATTTTGCAGCTGTAATGACACCTCTCCAGATGTACCAATTTGCTGTAATTACGACAATCTATATGCCGTGTGTAGCAACGATTGCAGTACTGAGGCACGAACTAGGTACAAAGGATACGGCTTTGATAGTTATTTTCACCATACTGCTGGCTCTCGGAGTGGGCATTTTGATTCGGATTTTTGGGCCGTATTTCCTTTGATTTCTTTTTTCTGTTTTTAGACTCCGCTGCAGATTTTATTGTCCCGGCTTTCCTCAAAAGTAACTGTCTTTTTCTACAGTCTACGTAGGTTATTTTATGAAAGGAAAATTTCTCTAATTGGGCATAACATTTATATATTGATAAGATTGTTTTCTTCTTTTTAAAATATTCTGCCTTTACCGCAAATTATTAATATTCGATACATAGTGTTATTCCCGATGACCCGAATTACCACTCACTTACACAAAAACGTGTTGAGTGTTATTATGGATATAATTGAAATGGATCATTTCCGCGAGCCTGAACTCGATGAGGTTCAATATTTCCTTGAAAGCACCGGAACTCACGGTTCCATTGTTAATGAAACTGCTGTGGAAATGGACTGTACCTCCTCAAAAATCCAAGCAAGGGAGAATGTACTGGTCGATTTTGAGAGCTCCTTTTCATCCATGAACTAACACTTTCCCTAAAATTTATCCCCTTTATTGGAATCCAACTCTTTAACTCCTTGTATTTTGAAGTTAAGCTTGGGTTTCATTCCTCTATTTTGTAGTATTATGAACCACGATGAACCTTTTCTCTCGGGGTTTCCCTGTAAATCTACATGGGGTTTGAACATAATTCTTACTCGATTTGTTCAGGGATGAAATATTTGGGCAGTTATCTCTATTTATTGCTTTTTATCACAGGCATTTATCACAGGCATATCGAAAAATATTTATTCAAATTTTCATTAAAGTTGTTTCTCTTTGTTTCCTAATTTTCTTTTGTTTCCTAATTTTCTTTTGTTTCCTAATTTTCTTTTGTTTCCTAATTTTCTTTTGTAATCTGATTTTCCTTACCCTTTTTCTGTTGTTTCCTTAAAGGTCAGTTTTCATTTTTGGAAACTATATATCTCGGTCTTCCTGCATATCCAGCCCGATTTACTGAGTATTTCAACAAAGATTAAATAAAAAGATTTTTGTTCCTCTTTATCAAGAGTTATATAAGACAAGAAAAACTATCGATTACCATATATATTTAAAGAAAGATTACATGTACTTTGTACATATTATTTAACTTCCTATGATCTAATCAATTTAATTATTAATGTGCTGGCTGCCTTGTCACCAGAAAATTCCAGGCTGTCAGGAAATCGGAACCCGAACATCATAAGAGGTATTTTTATGAGAACTGGACAGAGGGACGTGCATAATACACCGCTTAAAAGGCGACTATCGATAACCTATGAGGAGCTCGAGACTCTCAAAAAATCGATAAAGGTTTCGGTTCTCAATGAACTGCGGGCCGAAATGGAAAACACTTCCGATCAGGACTCCATCAAGGATCTTGTCCTCTCCGAAATCAGGACAGAGCTTATGGGGATCCCTAACCCTGCTTCACTCAAAGCTTCAATCCTGAACGAATTAAGAACGGAATTGAAAACATCAGGGGAAAATGGCTCGGAAGCGGCTGACCGGAAGCTGAGGGAACTTGCAGGCATTCAGGATGGACTTGTCCGCGAATTGCTTGACCAGAAAATGCTTATAAAGAAACTGGAAACACAGATCGGAGATCTCGCTAAACAACTGGAAGACACAAAAAAGGCTACTCCAGTTGCTCCACCTTCTGTAGTTCTGTCTTCTCCTTCTGTTGTTCCATCTTCTATTAATCGGACTCTTTCTGAAGACCCTCTGGACCTTCCGCCTCTCTCCAAAAAACCCAAACAAAAACCTGAGCTTAAAAAAGAAAACCCGGTATACAGATTGGGTAAATTCAAAGAAGCCCCTGCTCCCCTACCAGGTACACGCGCAAAGATTCAGCTGAAGCTCAGGGAGGTTGAGCCGGCAGATCTTGACAGAGAAGAAGCCGAAACAAAGTGTGAATATATTATTGCAGAAAGTGGAGATAAAAGAGGGCTTAGAGGCACTGTTAGACATGGACCATCGGTTAGACCATCGATTAGAGAACCTGCCAGGCAACAACCGCCAATAAGAACACAGTTCAGTAAGCCAACTTCAGGATCGTCGTTACCTGAAAGGCAACCTTCTACTGTTAAAAAGAGTCCTGTGGAAACAAAACCTGCCGATGATTATAAATGTGAGTATATAATCGCCGAGAGACCTTCGAAAAAGCACTTAATAGAAGAGGCTGTGGATGTGCGGGAAAATGAAGATGCCGAGCTTATTACATGTAGCCGGAAAAATTCTCGGGAGAAATAAAGCTTAAAAAGACAGAAACATTCTCAAAAACGTAAGATTACAGAGGCATTCTGTGTATATAAAAGAGATTGAATTTGTTAATTTTAAGTCTTTCGGAAAAAAAGTAAAGATTCCCTTTTATAACGACTTTACTACAATTTCAGGTCCGAACGGGAGTGGAAAGTCTAACATAATAGATGGGATTCTTTTTGCACTCGGGCTCACAAGTTCAAGGACCCTTCGCGCTGAAAAACTTACAGATCTGATTTACAACGGCGATGCGTCAAAGAAGCCTGATTTTGCTCAGGTTACGATCCGTTTTGACAACTCGGACCATAAGTTACCCATAGAGCTTGACGAAGTTGAAGTCTCAAGAAAGGTTCGGCGGACAAAAAGCGGGTATTATAGCTATTTTTATTTCAATGGAAAGGCCGTAAGTCTTGGAGAAATCCATTCTCAGCTTGAAAAAGCCGGGATAACGCCTGAAGGTTACAATGTGGTTATGCAAGGAGATGTAACGCAGATTATCTCCATGACCTCTGTAGAAAGAAGAAAGATTATAGACGAAATCGCAGGGGTTGCAGAATTTGACGAACGTAAGCAAAAGGCACTTGGAGAACTGGAAGTCGTCAGACAGCAAATCGAGCGCGTGGATATAATCCTTGAAGAGGTACGCACACAGCTAGGAAAACTGGCAGGAGAACGCGACCAGGCCTTAAAATATCAAGCGCTCAAGGCTGAAAAAGTAAAATTTGAAGGATATCTCCTACTTTCCAAACTCAAGGACGCGAGGGCTGAACTGCAAAATGTAGATAAAGAACTCGCAGGCAAAGAAGAGCATTTTGAAAAAGTCCAGCTCCTCCTGAATGAGAGAATGCAGGAACTTCAGGCACTTGAAAAAACCTTGGAAGAGCTTTCGGTTGAAATCCGAAAAAAAGGGGAGGACGAACAGCTTCAGGTTAAGAGGGAGATCGAAGAGACAAAGGGAGAAATTTCTCGCTGCGTAGATAGCATCGAGCTTTCGGAATCCGAACTTGAGGAAGCTGATTCACGGCGCAGGAAAGCCTTTGTAGAGATCGATTCCACCAAGGGCAAGGTAGAGGAACTCGAAGAAAAAATTGAAGCCGAAAACCTGAGAAAAGAAAGCATTTCTTCAGAGCTTTCCGAGCGCAAAACCGAGCGTATGCTGCTCCAGAGCAGGATTGCGGATGTGGACGCAAAATTTGCTGCTACACGGGATGAGCTCATGGCTGCCAGGAAGAAGCTTGAGGATGTAAAAAACGAGAAAAATGAGTTAATCCGAAACGAAGACCGGCTCCTTGATACCCTCCGAAGAAAATCTTTAGAACTCCGGGAGATAGAAAACCAGATCAAAGACGCTGAAGCCGCAGTTGCTACTTCTGACAGTGATACGCTTTCTGTCAAGTACGAGCTTGAAAAGCTTTCTGAAAACCTGGAATCTCTTATCCGAGACCGTGATGATATTGAAAGCAGCCATTTCAGGATAAAGGAAGATATCAGGAAACTTGAGAACAGGCTTCACGACCTCCAGCAGGAGTACACAATCACAGAGGCAAGAGTGCGGTCATCGGAACAGGGCGGAGGCTATTCCAGGGCTGTGGAAATGGTAATAGGAGCTGCAAGGCAGGAGGACCTTTTTGGAATTCATGGGACCATTGCCCAGCTTGGAAGAGTGGACAGGCAATACTCAACAGCTCTGGAAATTGCTGCGGGAAACCGGATGCAGGCAATTGTTGTGGACACGGACGCTGATGCTGCCGAAGCAATCGAGTACCTGAAGCGGAGAAAAGGAGGAAGAGCAACCTTCCTCCCCCTCAACAAACTGAGAGAGCCCAGGCGGCTTGAAAATCTAAGTTACGAAAACGGAGTAATAGGATACGCAATTGACCTTATTCAATTTGATTCTGGTTTTGAGTCTGCTTTCTGGTACGTTTTTCAGGATACTCTTGTTATGGAAAACCTTGAAAGTGCCCGCCGCCTCATGGGAAAGGCAAGAATGGTAACCCTTGAAGGCGAACTTCTGGAAAAGAGCGGAGCAATGGTAGGAGGGTCGATATCCTCGAAATCGGGCACTTCTTTTGCGGCTGCAGAAAAAGACAAACTGCTTGAGCTTGCAGAGGAGATCAAATCCCTGGATGCAAGCCGGAATGCAGCAATAAGCAAGCAGGACAGCATTGAAAGCCATCTTTTCGAACTGAGTAGGAAAATTCGGGACTGTGAAGCTACGATTTCACGAAAAGAGAACCAGCTTGATGAAATTGCAGGCAGGGAAGCAAAACTTGCTGAACTTCTTGAAGCAAAACAGGCTGATCTTAAAGCAATTGAAGAGTCCAGAACCGAACTCGGGACTGAAATGGATAGGGTAACTGCGGAAAAAACTGATAAGGAAAAGGCCGCGTCTGAACTTGAGGAACAGATCTCAGGACTTGAAGCAAAACTTGCGGATTCACCTCTGCCTGAAATCAATAAAAAGATAGAATTCGTTGATGAGGAACTCCGCAGGCTGGATGGTCGAATCCGGGATACTGAAGCCACGTTAAATGCCCTGCAGCTTGAAAAAGAGTATGCTGAACAGAAAATTGACGAAGCAAAGGAACTTATAAAGGAACTTGATGAGAAGAAAGCTTCAAGAATGAAAAAAGTTAACTCTCTGAAGATAAAAATAAAGGAATTAGAGGAAAAACTTGAGGAAAAGAAAGCCAGAGAGATCGAGCTTTCGGATGAACTGATAGGGCTCCAGCAAGAACGGGAAAAGGTTCAGGCCGAACACAATGCGGTCAAGCGCAGGGTAAGTACTGCCTCAACTACACTTGAAAAAGCAAAGCAACAGGTGCTTACGCTGACGGCTACAAAAAATGCGCTTTTAGGTCAGGAAAAGCAGTTTGTCGAAGAACTCCTGAAAAGAGGCATAGAAGAGACTGATGAGGTTCCAAATTACGAAACCGTTTACATGCGGATTCAGGCAATTGACGAAGCCCTCAGGCAACTTGAACCCGTAAACATGAGAGCAATTGACGAGTATAATGAGGTAGAGTTAAGACTTTCGGATTTGCAAGGAAAGCGGGATACTCTCTTTACCGAGAGAGAGCAGCTCCTTGAGCGCATTGACCAGTATGAGCAGTTAAAACGAGATGCCTTTATGGAAGCCTATACAAGCATTAATGCCAACTTCAAGGAGATTTTCCATGAGCTTTCCGACGGGGTGGGTGAACTCTTGCTTGATGATCCTGATGACCCTTTTGCAGGAGGGATGACTATTCAGGCGCAGCCCAAGGAAAAAACTCTCCAGCGGATCGAGGCAATGTCTGGAGGAGAAAAAAGCCTTACCGCACTTGCATTCATTTTCGCGATCCAGCAATACCGTCCTGCTCCCTTCTATGCTTTTGATGAAATTGATATGTTTCTTGACGGCTGGAATGTGGAAAGGGTTTCAAAACGCGTTAAAACCTCAGGATCAAAAGTCCAGTTTATTGTTGTCTCCTTAAGAAAACCTATGATCCAGGCCGCATCAAGGACAATAGGGGTTACAATGCAGGAAAATAACCTCACGAGTATTACCGGAGTGAAACTTAATGGCTGAGCTTATGGATAACGCGGGCACAGCGCTTGAAGTTCCTCGTCTTCAGGCTCGTACGGTTTCTGAATCCAGAGAAAATAACTCTATTTTTATGGAATCCGAAACTTATGGGCTGCCAGGTACTCTTTCATACCTTGGAATCGATTGGGACCTGCTTGATATTTCAGAGTTTAAGACCTCCGAACCTCTGGGCATACTGGTTGAGCTTGCAAGGGTCGGAAAAATCGATCCATGGGATATAGACATAGTACAGCTTACTGACGGTTTCCTGAAAAAGGTGGAAGAGCTCAAGCAGATGGACCTTAGAATTTCTTCAAGGACGCTTCTTTATTCTGCTATTCTCCTGCGCATGAAATCTTCGGGAATCCTTGATGTGGAAGAGGAAGAGATTGATACATTTGATTCGGATTTTCCTGATGATCCCGATTTCCCTGAGCCTGCAGATTTTCCTATCCCGAAACTTCCAGTTCGTCGTGTATCCACAAGGCCGGTAACACTCAATGAACTGATTCTTGAACTCAAGAAAGCCGAAAAATGCCTCTCAAGAAAAAATGAAAAAAAAGCCAGACAGATTTCAGAAGAATCCAATCCTCGCCCTAAGCTTACTACCGGAGATGTCCTTGGCATTGCACATGACGAAGCTATCAGCTCGCGGTTGTCCCTGATGTGGGAAAGGCTTGCCGAACTATTTACGAAGCAGTCTGTAGTGGTTTTTTCGAGTATACTGAAGGGAAGCGAAGACAGAATTATGGATTATCTTTCTCTTCTTTTCCTTGCCTCAAGCAAGAAAATCTGGCTTTTCCAGAATGAGCTTTTCGAAGAATTATACATCTATCCGGGAGAAGAGTCCGGCTTTTCCACCGAGGCAAATCCACCCCTCTTTCATGAGATGTTAATAAAATCAAAAACTGAAATTTCTAAGCCTGAAACTGAAGATTCTTCAGAGCTAAATTCTACAGAAGAGATCTCTCTGCATGAAAACACTGATAAAGAGCCTGAGTTAACCGTACATTGATATTTACTAATTAACTTAATTAAGAAAAAATTTATCCCTTTTCTGGAAGTGAAATTTATGAGTGAGCTTGAGATTATCGAAGCTGCGCTTTTTGCTGCTGGCAGGGCAATAAGCCTCGAAAAGCTTACAAAAATTACAGGAAAACCCAAAAAAGCCGTCCTTTCGGCAATACAGAAATTGACAGAGATTTATTCTTCCCGAGGATCCGGGATTGAGATTCTTGATCTTGGGGAGCGGTATGTTATGCAGGTCAAGCCCGAATACTCCGAGCTTATGCGGGAAGTCGCCCCAAAAGAGCTTTCAGCCCCAAAACTTCGTACCCTTTCCATGATTGCCTATCATCAGCCCCTGCTACAGTCAGACCTCATTGATATGAGAGGAAGCGGAGCCTATGATCATATAAAGGATCTTGTAGAGCGGGGTTTTGTAGAGTCCGTGCCCTGCGGGAGAAGCAGGCAGCTTTCAACAACCCCTCTTTTTGCAGATTACTTCGGGCTTAAAAGAAATGACCCTAAAGACATAAAAGAGAAAATCCTTGACCTTTTGAGATCCCAGGCAGGGCAGAGTGAGATCGACTTCTGGATAGGAAAGAAAACCATTGTTGTGACTCCCATGTATGAATCTCTTATGAGCATGTGCGGGATAAGGGAATACTTCGTAGCCAATGCCTACTCACCTTCGAAAGAGGAAATCTCCCGCCTGCTTGAAGCCGATGTTGTCGTGGTCTCGGCCGGTTACTCTGATACGGTACGACAGTACTGCGACGGAGAGATCCTTGAGATGCATTCAACAACTTTTGAAGACCTTATCGAAGCAGTTACCTTACTTACTGAAGAACTTCCCGATGAGGTAGACTCCAAAACAGTGGAAAAAAACATAAAGAAGATTCAAGAAACAAGGGAAAGATATGTTTCTGCTGCCGTTCTTATCGAGAAGAAGGTCAAGCCGGCAACTGAAATGATTTCAAGAATCGTAAATGACCTTTCCCTTGGAATTTCTGCAGAGGGAGTTCTTATCGCACCTGACTATGGGGTTTCGAAAAGCGGAGTTAAAATTGAAAAAGGGGCTCAGATCCTCATACCCACACACCGCAGTGTTGCAGGTGACCTTCTCCAGAGAGTCTGTGCAAAGTATGATTCTATTCTTGAGGGCCTTGAGAGGTTAAAAGACTGATATGCCTTATTGATGCACAATCTTCCTCATCTCTGGTTATTTTTTTTGAATTACGGGCGCCCTTAATTTAAATTTTTCTGTGGCATTTATATTCTATATATAAAGCATTTATATAGTAGCCGGGGCATTTAACTATAGCTTTATATACTGGGCAGAGGATATTACCTTTGCTTTATATACTGAGGGTTGACTAATGAGCGAATCTAGCATCAAGATCGAAAATGTGGTTGCATCCACTAAACTCGCTGAAGAATTCGACTTAACCGTTATCGAATCAAGGTTCGAAGGAGCCGAATACAACAAGCAGAAGTTTCCCGGGCTCGTTTACAGAGTTTCAGATCCTAAAGCTGCATTCCTGGTCTTTACTTCCGGTAAGGTTGTCTGTACAGGAGCAAAAAACGTTGCCGATGTACATACAGTTATAGGCAACATGGCGAAAAAGCTGAACAGTATAGGGATTACGACTATAGAGAACCCTCAGATTACTGTCCAGAACATTGTTGCTTCTGCAGACCTGCATACTATTCTGAACCTGAACGCAATTGCAATAGGGCTTGGCCTTGAAAATATTGAATACGAGCCTGAGCAGTTCCCTGGCCTTGTGTACAGGATCGATGACCCCAAAGTAGTTGTGCTTATTTTCAGCTCTGGAAAACTGGTAGTTACAGGTGGCAAAACCCCTGAAGATTGCGAGAGGGGGGTTGAAGTCGTCCGCCAGCAGCTCGACAACATGGGGCTTTTATAAGAACCCTCAATTATATTAATGTACCACTTTTCGAGAAGTAAAATAACTGATAAATTATAAACTGAGAAATCATACAATAAAACGGATTCTGCGGTGCGCGTAGAGGTTCCGGTAAAGGATATGTGTGAGACGTGAACAGCGCAGATGTTTGTATTCTTATTCCCACCCTGAACGAAGCTGCAACAATAGGGCAGCTTATCAAGGACTTCAAGCAGGAAGGCTTTTCCAATATTCTGGTAATTGATGGGAACAGCAAGGACGGCACAGGGCAAATTGCAAAAGCCGAAGGCGCAAAAGTTGTCATGCAAACCGGAAAAGGTAAAGGGCAGGCAATGATTCAGGCTTTCGGGCTTATAGAGAGCCCTTACGTAATAATGGTTGATGGTGACGGGACATATCTTGCCCAAGAGGCTCATTCCATTCTCAAGCCTGTGCTGGAAGGCCATGCTGACCACGTTATAGGCAACCGGCTGGAGAAGTACTCCCAGGGAGCTTTTACGAGGCTCAATCTTGTGGGCAACCATTTGATAAATATGTTTTTTGACATTGCATATGGCGTGAAATTAAAAGACATTCTCTCTGGATACCGTGCGTTTACGCTTGAAAGCGTAAAGGAACTTGAGCTTAATAAGACAGGTTTCGAAATCGAGACCGAAATTTCTGTGGAATGTATTCTTAAAAGACAGAAGGTTGAAGAAGTCCCTATCACTTACTTGCCAAGAAGTGAAAAAGGTTCAACCAAGCTAAATCCGGTAAAAGATGGATTCAGAATCGGGTCTACTATCTATAAGCTTGCAAAATTACATAATCCAATGTTTTACTTTGGAATTATAGGGTTCATCTTAATCATTACAGGCCTGTTCACAGGAACCTTTATTGTAGTCGAGTGGTTCCGGGGAACAGATCATATCCCGCTTACGATTCTTACAACCCTATTGATCATATTCGGTCTTCAGATGTTTATCTTCGGGACTTTGAGTGATTTCATATTAACTCTCCATAGGCAAACAGTCCGGCTAATCATGGAGCAGAATAAACAGAAAAAGTAAAGAACCCTCATAAAAACGATTTGTATTTTTATTATTTATTTTTTACAGTGCCCACTTGTTTGGATTTCTTCTTTTTGCGATAATTTCCAGGTATCTGATATCTCGAATCTCTTTTTATTTTGATATTTTCTTCACCTTCTCCGAAAAACGTAAAAACAAGTTTACTTGCTTTTTATTCAAAGAAAGTTTGGTATATATTTATAAAATATTTATTTTAATTCAACATTTCATGTTTTTCAATAACTATAGACGTGTAAGTAAAGTAAACTTGATTACGGTTAAAGTTAGTTTTTTAAAAAGTGTTATATATAATTACGCGCCTTTTATGATCTAACTCACTCTTGCCCTAATTACAAATTAATCTTACAGACACATTTTACAGATGATCAAAAGCTTGAGGTTAATAATATGACGATCGTGGAAGATGCACAAAAAGGAATTATTACTGAAGAAATGAAGATTGTTGCAAAGAACGAAGGACTTGATCCTGAATTCATCCGTCGTGGTGTTGCAGCCGGAAGAATTGTTATTCCAACCTCCCCATACAGGCAGGTAAAGATCTGCGGTATAGGAGAAGGGCTCAGGACCAAAGTTAATGCATCCATCGGTGTATCCTCAGACATTGTTGATGTAGACATGGAAATTAAAAAAGCCCAGGCTGCCGAAGCTGCAGGTGCAGATACCCTTATGGAGCTCGGAACTGGTGGAGACTTCCTTGCAATCAGGAAAAAAGTCATTGACAGCATTTCCCTTTCAGTCGGTTCAGTTCCTCTTTACCAGGCTTTCATTGAAGCCGCAAGGAAACACGGCTCAATCGTGGATATGACCGAAGACGAACTCTTCAAGGCAACCGAAGACCAGGCAAAGCTTGGAACCAACTTCATGGCAATTCACACAGGAATCAACAATATCACCATGGACCGCCTTAAAGCCCATGGCAGGTACGGTGGCCTCTGTTCCCGTGGTGGCGCCTTTATGACTTCCTGGATGCTCCACAACGAAAAGGAAAATCCACTTTATGCAAACTTTGATTACCTTGTTGAAATCCTCAAGGAACACGAAGTAGTCCTTTCTACCGGAAACGGCATGCGTGCAGGTGCAATCCACGATGCAACCGACCGTGCCCAGATCCAGGAATTAATTATTAACTCCGAACTGGCCGACAGAGCCCACAAGCAGGGTGTGCAGGTCATTGTCGAAGGTCCGGGCCATGTCCCTCTCGACCAGATAGGAACCAACGTAAAACTCATGAAGGAAATGAGCGGTCACAAGCCATTCTACATGCTCGGTCCACTTGTAACTGACATCGCACCAGGCTACGACCACATCGTAACTGCAATCGGAGCATCGGTTTCTGCTTCATATGGCTGTGACTTCCTTTGCTATGTAACTCCTGCAGAACACCTCGCCCTTCCAAACCTTGAAGATGTTATCACAGGAGTCAAAACCTCAAAGATTGCAGCTCACGTAGGCGATATGGTAAAATATCCAGACAGGGCAAGAGAACAAGACCTTGCTATGGGCAGAGCTAGAAGAGAGCTCGACTGGGAAAAGATGTACTCACTTGCAATAGACCCAGAACACGCAAGAGAAGTAAGGAACAGCAGGGCTC
Organism: Methanosarcina sp. A14; assembly: GCF_001729375.1. NCBI lineage: Archaea > Methanobacteriati > Methanobacteriota > Methanomicrobia > Methanosarcinales > Methanosarcinaceae > Methanosarcina > Methanosarcina sp. A14. Next base: position 18,046 of record NZ_LZPK01000116.1, read on the forward strand.
CCGAAGATTCTGACGCCTGCACAATGTGCGGTAACTTCTGTGCTCTCAAGATCGTCAACCAGAACTACAACCTCGCAAAATAAGCAGGTACAGTAAATTCTCAAAGTGAAGCCTTCGGGCTTTACTAATCTCACTTTTTAAATTTCGTTTTAAGCTACTTTTATTCTTTTGTTCTCACTCATTTTATTTCGTTACTTTATTTTTCAGTAAACTTCGAGATCCTATTTGATTAATTAATTGATTTTTATAGTCTTGGACGCAACTATTTACACTTGAGTTCTCGTAACGAACTAGAAACACAACTCTTCGGATCAGAAAATGGACCAGTTAAATTTTGAGTGTAATTCTTTGCGTAAAAGACTATAATTTTCATATTCAATTCGCGTTTTTACCACTTTGGCAGATTAAAATCGATAACTTTTTACATAGATATCTTAAAAATATCCAAAGTTATTCTTATTGTTTTATTGTTATCTCGAAATATTCTTTTCAAAAATCTTGATCATTTCCTATACTTGCCAGGGGTGGATTTTATGAGACAAAAATCAGGTAAAAGGTTAGCTCTCGGAATAGTTAAAGGACTCATTACCTTAGGGTTATTACTTTCCTTTGCAACGTTTTCAGAATGCAGTGCTTCTACAGAAATTACGAATTCTTCTGAAATATTATACATGGGACAACCGTTTGAAAAACTAAATCCCAATGAGGTTACAACTGAATGGAATAACTCATATCTCTTCAACAGCAAGGAAGATGCCTTAAAAGAACTTGAGGTATTAAACAATAGATCCGAAGAAATAAACGAAACTTTTCGTCCGAAATTTGAGAATCTGTCAGGATCTGTTTTACTGAATTATCTAAATGCTGATAAGGAATTTTCAAAATCTCTTGAGGTTCTGTATGTTTATGCATATACTCAGAACAGCAAAAATGTTAGTGATCCATTTTTTGCGTCTCTTCTTATGGACTCACAGAATCTGGTTACTGAATATGGAAAAGCCACTTCATTTGCAACTGTAAAATTGTCTTCACTCAATAAGGAAGAGTGGGACAGGCTTTTTTCCGAAGAGCCAAAACTTGAGGAGTACAGGCCTTATCTTGAAGCTAAGTATATGAGGTTTTCAGACCACAGGGCAATGAATGAATCTCAGGCTGCGTATATTGCAGATCTTGAAAACCAGCGCATGAAACTGGAAACTGAGGCGTTTTCGGAAATTACGAATAACGTCACAATGGCAGGAAATATAACGCTTGCTAATGGAGATGAATATTCTGTCAATTCCCAATCATACAATACTTTACTATCAACAGATCAAAATCGGGAAGACAGAAAGAAATGTTATGATAAGAGGTTTTACCACTTAATTAACGAATCCGATTCTATGGCAGCTCTCTATTCAGAAAAAGCCCGGCTTGACGATCTTGATGCAAGAGAACTGAACTATACAGATTGCTATAACTACACTCTCTATAGTGCCTATCTTAACCGTACTCAGATTGATGAGATGAATACGGTTTTCAAAGAGAGAAAAGATGTTTTTGAAGACTATAACGAGTTCAGGAAAAACAAACTGGGACTTGAAAAGCTCAAACCATACGACCTTCTACTGCAGTTGACGGATCAGCCTGGTAAGAATTATACGTATGTGGAAGCTTTGCAGGAAATCCAGAATTCGTATTCTAGAATGGACCCCCGCTTCAATGAAATTTTTTTAAAAATGGTAACTGGGAATTTCGTAGATGTATATCCGGATCCTGAACACGGGAAACAGCCAGGAGGTTACACTTACAGTTTATGTTCTTTAAAGTCTCCAGCCCTTGTATTTCTCAACTACAATGGCCTTATCAGCGACCAGAAGGCCATTACTCATGAACTTGGACATGGGATTAATTTCTACCTTATGGGTAACTCTGTCGATTATCTTTACTGCTCAGGTCCGATTTATGAAATGGAAGTCCCTTCAACTTTTAACGAAGAACTTTTTGTTGATTACGTGATTCAAAATTCCGATAAAGAAACTGCAGTTAATGTACTCTCCCAGCATATAGGAGAATACCAGAACTACTTTACTCGCCAGCCTATGATTACGGAATTTGAATATAAAGCACACCAGCTATGTGCTGAAAACGGGACAGCCAGCGGAGCCGACCTCAATGCGATCTGGACAAATCTCTCTAAAGAGTATGGGAGCGACTCGGTGGAATATTATGATGAGGATTCTGCAGAATGGGCCTATATTAACCATATTTACTTAACAAACAATTACTATACCTTCAACTACGCAGTTTCAAAGGCAATAACTCTCTCCCTTTTCAAACAGTATAAGGAAGACCCGGAAACTTTCAACAAAAACTACATTGCGTACCTCTCGGCAGGCTCGACAATGCCGCCTGAAGAAAAACTCAAAAAATATTTTGGGATCGAAATCAACAGACAGCTTTTTGAAGATGCAATGGACGTTGTTGAGTTGAGGATTCAAGAACTCAATGAACTGGAAGCAAAAAAGAGTGCAAATGAGTCTGGTTCTGCCGCAAAAAGTCTGAATACTTCTGGATTTTTCTGGACAGGCGAATATAAAAACAAATGAACCTGAGTACTTAGGTAAAACACATTTAGTGATTCAGGTAAACCACGCTTAAAACCTTCAGGTAAAACGCACTTAAACGTTTCAGGTAAAATAAATGAGGGTTAATGGTACTTAAGTGCCTTTAACCTTCAATTTCTTTTTTGCAAAGGGCATTTCTTCCAGTTATTTTTCATCTATTTCTTTTTTGCATAGGGCATTTCTTTAGTTATTTCTCACCTGTAAAAACCTATCCTGTTCAGCGAACTTTCTTATTTTAGCCGTTGAATAAAGATTTCTATCAGAAGCAATACAATTATTTGCAACAACGTTTCTGGAAACGAACAAAATGTATTATCATATAATCGAATCTCCAATCGGTCCCATTCTTCTGGCAGGGGATGAAAAAGGGCTGAAACATCTTAATTTCTTAAAAGGCAAGAAAAAAATAGAAATCCCTGCTGACTGGATAGAAAATAAAAAGTTTTTCAGGGAGGCTGCAAGGCAGCTTGAAGCTTATTTTTCCGGGAAACTAGAATCTTTTGACCTTAAACTGGCTCCTGAAGGAACGGATTTTCAAAAGTCTGTCTGGAAAGCTTTATGCGAAATCCCTTATGGAGAGACCCGAACTTACAAAGAGATAGCTGTATCTATCGGAAAGCAAAAGGCCTATAGGGCTGTAGGGCTTGCAAATAACCGAAATCCGATTGCAATAATTATTCCCTGCCACAGGGTAATAGGCTCAGACGGAAAACTTACAGGTTATGCGAGTGGACTGGATATAAAGGAATTTTTATTGAAACTTGAAGAAAACAATTTGAAATAAGAATAACACAAAAATTCGATCTAAATTCTCTGTAATTAGCAGGAGAAATCATCATGGAGCTTAAAAAAAAGATTGAAAGCATTATCAAAGAAGCCGTAGCAAGTCCAGGCACTGAGACTAGATATCGTGAACCTCTCATAGGCTATGCTTCAGCAAATGACCCAATTTTTGATGACATGAAGAAAATCATTGGTCCTCACCACCTGCTCCCTAAAGAGAGTTTCCCCGAAGCAAAAACTGTTGTTTCCTTCTTCCTACCGTTTGAAAAAAAACTTGTGAATCTGAACTGGCAGTCTCCTGATCCTGTAAAAGAATGGATTCAGGCCAAAAGTGAAACCGACTGTCTCATAGGGAAAATAAACGAAAAAATAAAGGCTGAGCTGGCAGAAGAGAATATACAGTCAGTTGTGCCTGGAACTGATTTTGATTATAAGAGTAAAGGCTTCGACGTTACCTGGTCTCATAAAAGTGCTGCTTATGCTGCGGGTCTGGGAACTTTTGGCGTAAACCAGATGCTGATCACAAAAGCCGGATGTGCAGGCCGTTTTGGGACTTTGCTGATTTCTGCCGAAATTCCTCCAAATCCACGCCCGAAAGAAGAGTTCTGCCGCTACAAAAAAGGAGAGAGATGTCTTGTATGTGTGGACAGGTGCCCGGCTGGGGCTCTCAGCATAAGAGGACTTGATAAAGAAAAATGCTACAAGTATCTTCAGAAAAACGCCAGAGCTTTTCCCGAACTTAATCAGTTTGCCTGCGGAAAATGTGCAACCGGACCCTGTGCTCTCAGATCTCGCTGAAAAATCTTTTATCTTCTTTTTAATTTATTACATCGGGAGCGAAGAGGGTTCACTTCATCACCATTCTTTACATGCTTTCCGACAATTACCACTAATAATAATCAAATTCCTTATCTTTTTGGTAATACAATATATTACAAATAAGAAAAGGTTTAAGATCAACAACGTTTATAAAATATTACATTATTTGCCGAAAGAATACAGTTAGTTTATACTTGGTTGCAATGTGAACCAATTTAGCTAGTCTCTTACAGGGTTGAATGTTTCAGATCCTAAATCTTATGAGATTTCGAGAGAATTTATCCACATGCTAAGAAATTTAATTGCGCTGATAAATATATCGATGTGGAACAAAGGATAAGTATGCAAATATTCTGAAATGGCTGGCGATACCGTGGATAAAGAGATAGTTACTGAGAATGTATCTAAAAAATATGGTGATTTCGAGGCTGTGAAGAGTATTTCATTCAGTATCAAAAAAGGAACTATATTTGGACTTTTGGGCCCAAACGGAGCAGGAAAATCCACTACTATCAAGATTCTTACCTGTCAATTTCCTCCTACCTCTGGTACTGCATACATTGGAGGATTAAACACCGTATTGGATGCAGTAAAGATAAAAAAGAAAATCGGCGTTGTTTTTGAGTCTCAAAACCTGTACGAAGAATTATCGGTTTATGAGAATCTCAACTTTTTCCGCCAGTTATACAACTCTCCGAAAGAAAGAATAAATGAAGTTCTGAAGATTGTAGGAATGGAAAAGTATCAGAAAAACAAAGTAAAGACTTTTTCAAAAGGCATGAAACAAAAGATAATGATTTCTCGAGCCCTTCTCAATGATCCTGAGGTTTTATTTCTGGATGAGCCCGGAAGCGGATTGGACCCACGTTCAGCAAGGGAAATAAGGCAGATGATTCTTGGTCTTAAAGAACAGGGCAAAACAATTCTCATAACGACACATAATATGGAGGAAGCAGATTTTCTATGCGACTTCCTGGCTATTATACATAAGGGCTCTATAATAGCTATGGACACACCTGGAAATCTGAAAAAAAGGTATGGTGAAGATGTTCTGATGATCAAGACTGTAAAAGGAGATATTTACGAATCGCCGCTAAATACAAAAGCCAGTAGCGACATTTTTGAGAAACTCTCTGAAAATAATCAGATATCCCTTGTACATTCAAAAGAAGCTACAATTGAAGATGTTTTCATAAAATTAACCGGGGAGAAATTGACTGATGAATCTTAACGTTGTACTGGCTATCTTTAGAAAAGACTTAATATCATCGGTAAAAAGCAAAAATTTATTGATAATACTACTCACTCCAATCTTTTTGTCAGTTCTCTTTAACTCTACGGTTTCATTGACTGATAACACCATAGTACCCATTGCAGTTTATGATAAAGGTTCCAATGCAGATTTTATTGAATATCTAAGTTCGAGAGATAACTATGACGTAATTATTGCAGACTCTGCTAGTAAATCCGAAGAGCTACTTTATAACCAAAAAGTTGCAGCCGTTATGCTTGTACCGGAAGGCTTCAGTGCCGACATAAAAAATGGACTAAACCCTTCCCTGAATATCATTGTCAACCCTTATGAGGCAAAATCAGCTGCGTTTTTGCAAACTTATAAAGATATCATCATGGACTTTGCAGAACAGAAGTATCCAGTGAATGTTATCTTAAATACGCTCCCTGAAGACTTGCAGTCCAGATTTAACATTCCTATATGGATTATGTTTACTGTAGTATTTGTTGGAATGATGGTTTTACCAAATACGCTGACTACAGAGAAAGAGAAAAAAACCCTTGATGCAATACTTGTGTCACCAGCTTCGGAAAAAGATGTGATTTATGGCAAATCGTTTTTTGGACTATTCCTGACAATACTGATATCTCTGGTTATAATTATTATAAATAGAGGTTTCGTCGGAAACTTCCTATCGACCGCTGTTTTTATAATTCTCGGTTCTGCAGTATTCACAGGCCTTGGGCTTCTGATTGCCAGTTACGCTGATAACTACTCTTCGGCATCTCTGCTTTCCACAATTTTCATGGCACCTCTGATTTTACTTGCTCTGCTAGCCGATTTATCTCAAGAGATTGAGTATATCGCTCATCTTGTACCAAGCACCTACGTGTTTTACGGCATAAAAAGTGCTATGTTGAATAACTCCAGAATCTCTGACCTTTATCCTGAAGTTGGAATCCTTCTTATATTTAATATTCTTGTATATGCGCTGACATTTCGCGTTCTCAAGAAGAAGAGAGATATATGAACTTTTGATTATGTTTTGCAGAAAGGTTTTGTATTTATGGCTAGAATACCGATTTTTTGAATTTACGTCAAGAGAACTCATAAAAACAAGCTTCTGGAAAAGCGTGTAATGAATTTAAAAACAGACTAGATAACCGAATATATAGCTAGATAACCGAACATACAGACTAATACGGGAATTTCATACCTGGGCAAAATTTCCTTTTATTCTCACCATGCTGAGGACCTCTCCACCATAAAAAAGGAAAAAATGCATAATCTGTATGACAGGTGCCCTATTTAATAAAGAAATTTGAGAAAGAAAAAAGTTTCAGCCTGCCAAAAGGAAAAATATACAACAGGGTACTATCCACTCAGATTTCGCTGAAACAGAGAAAATTCTTTATTACTGCTCTCAGAATTGCACGATTTTATTATTTCAGTTTCTGAGATGAACATGGCTCAGTGTCAAATTCCGACTCGGTTGCTTATACCGCCGTTGTCAAAGTTGAAGTATTCTTCGAAAGATTCTGCGTTGTTACGTTTATCCATAGGTTAAGATTTCTGTAAGGCAAACTGATATTCTCTAACATTTCTTTTTTATCGATATTATAGAGCAAAAACTGAAGGTCCATGTTTGTCCCCTCGAAAGGAGGATTCATAGTGACTGCTTTCTCCAGAGTTTCGTCGTTTTCGATGCATATATTTTGCCAGTCAGCCGGTAAAGGTAGAAGCGTATCTTCGAGTTTGACTTCCATTGTATAGTTTACGGGCTTTTGCTCATGGTTTATAATTTCCACAATCACGGTTCCATTCTCTCCGAGTACGTAGTTAGTAGGATAGTTTTTAGCTGTTCCATCAGGTCCCAAAATATAAAATTCGGTAGAGGGTTCCTCTAAGGATTTGGAACTCTGTTTGAAGTTCATTATTTCCTCGCAGCCCGATGCAAGAAGAGTAAAGCTTATTAGAATCATTATGACTAGTTTCTTTATATACATCATCCGTCTCACTGCGCCTCCAAGTTTCCTAAAAATTTTTATTTTTGACAATTACAATCTCACATCTTAATATAATTTCCCAAACCTGTATATTATAAAATAGAAAAAAGATAAGTGATATTTATGTCCATAATTTCCCTGACTACCGATTTTGGAGACCTCTATCCCGCAGCCATGAAAGCCGTGATTTTGAGAATAAACCCGGCAACACAGATTATCGATATAACCCATTCCATCCGGCAGGCCGGAATCCGGGAAGGGGCTTTTGCGCTCTATTCCCTTGTTCGATATTTCCCGCAGGGAACCGTACATATCGGTGTTGTCGATCCTGGGGTAGGGACTTCCCGTCGCGCTCTTGCCATAAAAGCAGGTCCTGAAGGAGAAGAACAGTTTTTTGTCGGCCCTGATAATGGACTACTGATCCCTGCAGCTCGCCACCTTGGCAAAATTGAAGTATACGAGATCACAAATCCTGAAATCATGCTTAAATCAGGAATTTCTGCAACTTTCCATGGTAGAGATATTTTTGCGCCTACAGGAGCCTACCTTTCAAAAGGAACACCTATCGAGGCGGTCGGATCTAAAATCTCGGATTTTATTAGCCTTGATTTCGAAAATTTCGGAATTGACGGATCCTTCCTTGTAGGCGAGGTTATTTTTGCAGACAACTTTGGAAATGTTATCACCAATATTCCTGAAGAAGTAGTTTTAAAATTCTCTAACTTTGGCTCACAGATAGAAATAAACAGCAGAAAGGTCTCCTTTGTTCAGACCTATGGTTTTGTAGGGCCGAAAAAGCCCCTTGCCCTTATAGGCAGTCATGGCTTCCTGGAAATTGCCGTAAACAAAGGAAATGCTGCGCTTCAGTTCGGACTTAAAAGCGGAGATCAGGTAGCAATAAAGATTGTATAAAGAATGGCTGCATAGAGAATGACTGTATAAAGAATGACTGTATAAAAGTAGGCTGTAGTTCCAGATCATTTTAGATCAGAGCTTATCCCAAAACCAATTTTATTCACATATCAATAAGAGTTTCAGAATTAGTTTTCAGGATCAGAAACTCTATTGATAATCCAGAATATGATATTCAGAGAAGCAATTTTGAGTTTTGGGGTCAGCTCTAATAAAGCTTAATTGCTTTTCTTTCTCAAAAGTCAACCAGACACTCGATTCAGCGGAATTTTTATATAACTATCCGGCACAGGCAGTCTGTTTAGAATGAAACTGACTACCTTGAAAACTTACAAGCTTGAAGTTTTCTTTTTATTTGCTCTGGTTATTCTGAGCTTTTTCACCCTATCAGGAAATGGAAATGCAGATAATTCTGCGGCCAGCTCTGGGGGAACTTTCTGGCTTCCTTCAGCAGTAATGCAATCAGTAGCAGCATTGTATGCCGTGTTTATTGCTATATTCATACTTTCCCTGCAAAGCAACAGGGACAGTACTAATTCGATTGCCAACCGGATAAAACCGCCCCTGAAGATGGTATCCTATACGGCAGCAGGGACAATCTATTTTAACGGACTGATACTGATTGTTTTTAGCTTTGGCTCTTTTTCCGAAGCCAAAATGAAAGTTCTGTTAGTTTCCTCTCTTATTTCAATGGTTTTATCCCTTATAGCCATCGTTTACACTTCCATAAACTTGCTAAGCAACGTTTCAGGCTTAAAAACCTCATCTGAAAAACTAGTATATATCTCGGATCTTCTTAGAGGACAGGAAGGAAACCCCATTAGTCCATTAAAACAAAGCGAAAAAGATACACAGTTCTGCATCAAATCCTTGGACGACGAAAATCCGGAGGTCCGAGCAATCGCAGCCGAAGCTCTGGGCCAGGCAAGAGGTCCTGAAGTAGAGAAGGCACTTCTTGAGCTCCTCGAGGACAAGAATTCCCGAGTAAGAATAACTGCAGCCAGAAACCTCGGCCGAATAGGAACCGAAAATGCAGCAGAACCGCTAATTAAACGGCTGGCCGTAGATAAAGACCCTGTATTCCGAGCATGTGCTATAGAATCCCTTGGATATCTTAAAGACAAACGGGCAATTGAGCCTTTAATTAAAAGTCTGGATGACAAAGTTCCCGAAGTCAGGCTAGTTGCAGCCCGTGCCCTGGGGATTCTTGGTGGTGACAAGGCTGAAGAATCCCTTATCGGAAAACTGAATAAAAGCTCTCCGGAATTACAGAAACAGATAATACTGGCTCTAGGAAACTCTGGCAGCAAAAAAGCTGCAGGACTTAACAGTAAAAAAGCCACAGGAGCTCTTATTTACAAACTAAGAGATAAGGACCCCGAACTTCGAAAGTGTGCAGCCGAATCCCTTGGTAAAATGGAAGATCCAGAGTCAGTAGACCCGCTTCTCGAATGCCTTGGTGATACGAATCCTGAAGTAAGAAATGCTGCTGCATATTCTCTGGGAACTCTCAGAGCTGAAAAAGCAATAGACGCTCTTCTGGGAATGCTGACCGAAGAAGATTCAGAACTCCGAATCACTGCAGTCTATGCCCTTGGGAATATAGGCAGCCGAAAAGCAGTTGATGCACTTCTAAAAACTCTAGACGACAGCAACCCCTGGGTGAGGAGGTACGCCGCAGAAGCCCTCGCAAAAATAGGAGATCAAAAAGCAACAGCCCCTCTTGTCAAAAACTTAAACGATCCTGACCCTGAAGTCCAGTGGGCTACGGCTGAGGCTTTAAGGTTGCTGGATAAGCAGAACTCAAGGTAAAAGAAAATCCATTAAAGAAAATCCATTATACCTTAGCTTCCTTGCCATGGATGCTGATGTACTTTTCCGGGTTATCCTGGAATCTCTTCATGCATTCAAACGAACAAAAATAATAAGTTCTTCCCTTGTAGTCACTTTTGTATGTAACATCCCTCTCCGTAACATTCATATCACACACAGGATCAAGCCGTGTTCCACTCCCTTTCATTTTCATAATTTTTCCTCCACTGGTCCGATTATATCATTTTACTCTTTCAAAGCCGCAATATCGGTAGCTTTTCACCCTTCCACACTGCATTTCACAAGTTGCTGAAAATAAACCCAAATAACTGATTATTACTATAATATTTAGTAATTTTTATATAATTCTTTTTGGCAGCGTTCCTTCGCTCTTCCAGCTTCCAGAGACGTCTCATACTTTTCCGTTATATTTTGTGGAAATTTCAACAAATATTTATATTTCTTTCCAATAAACAATTAAAAAACTCTGTTAGTCTTCATAATATGGCATTTGAAAGCTCAGCTTCCACGAGATTTGCTTCATATTATGAAATTAAACTACGTATGGAGCTAAATCCTTTTGTCAGGCGATAAATCAAAATCTTCGTTCGAATGCTTAAATGATGTTTCGACGAAGGAAGATGTACTTGGATTCCGTTCTTACGTCGAAGCTATCGCAGAATTTCTTACCTCCGAGGGCACAAAGCCCCCTATTACTCTTTCTATTGAGGGACAATGGGGATGCGGTAAATCTTCTTTCATGAAGCAATTGAAAGAGGAAATTGAAAAAGGAAATATATGCGATATATCTATCAGAGAATTTTGGAAGTATCTATTTTTAAATAAGAAAAAAGCAGGTCTTCCTGAATTAAAACCTCTTATTTCTAAACTAGAAACCCTTTTTTCTTCCATTGAGGAAAAATTCTCACAAAATAATGGAAATGAACTAAATAACAAAGATGAAAATTTTGATCCATATTCCTTCGAAAATAAAATAAGAGCAATTCTGATATATATTCCTTCAAAAATTAAAAGAAGAAAGTATTTTACAGTCTGGTTTAACTGCTGGAGATATGAAAAAGAAGATGAGTTATGGGCTGCTTTTGCACTTAGTCTCATGGAACAGTTGTCAGAGCAACTTTCCTGGGCACAGCGATTATTAGCACAATTAAAATTAAGGTATCTCAGACTTGAGTTTAAATGGAAAAGTAAGAATTCAATTTCTCTTCACATTTTTTTCTTTATTATTGCGGTTTGTATTCTTAGTTATTCTATTGTAAATCTTGTGACTATTTTATACTTAAATTCGATAAATCAACTATCAGTTACTGTTTTAGCAACATTGGCCGGAATTATAGGTTCTATACTTCCGATATTCTATTTCTGGAAAGATATTAAAGACGTGATTGGCAATCCTTTTGACTTCAGCAAATTTGTATCCAATCCTAATTACACGGAGCACATATCATTCATAGAACGTTTTCATTCTGACTTCAGCAAGATAATTAAATCCTACGCTGGAAATTCAAGAGTCTATGTCTTCATTGATGATCTAGATCGCTGTGAAATACCAAAAGCTGCAGAACTAATGCAGGCTCTAAACCTAATGATCTCTGATGAAGCGAATATTTATTTTTCCATAGGTATGGACAGAAAAGTTATCTCTGCAGGACTGGCGGCTAAAAACGAACAAATTTTCAAGTACTTAAAAATGGATGGGCCTAATCATGGCTATGGGCTTGAATATGGCTACAATTTTATTGAAAAATTCATCCAGCTTCCTTTCAAAGTTCCGAGTCCAAAAAGCGTTGATTTTTTAAAATTTTTACCATCAGCCAATAAAATTGAAACTCCTTTAAATCCATCTGAGCCTGTAGATAAACTAAGTGTCTCTGAAGACCCTACCCCTGACAAATCTCCGGAAAGAGACCTTAAACCCTCAAAGAATGGAAACAGCAATAAAGAAACAGGAACAATTGACCAAAATAATGATGAAACAGTATCAAATAAGCAGGAAATCCAGAATGATAAAGATTGCGTGGAAGATTATGAAACATCAAAGCTGATTCTGAAAATGGTGTCTTCTGCTCTGGATAATAATCCTCGTCGGATAAAGCAGTTCATTAATCAGTTTCGTTTCCAGAGAACTATAGGAAAAAGAACAGGTCTCTTTTCCTATAATAAAGGCACTGCTCCTGAAAATATGTGGAACTGCAAAAAACTTGCAAAATTCGTGGCAATAAGCATAAAGTGGAACTCAATCATTTCTGCTCTGAATTCAAATAGAGTGCTTCTTACCATCTTGCAGGAATATGCATTGAAGCCGGAAAATGAAGATAAAAATCTAGAGAAATGGATCCGGGACGAAAGGCTGATCGAATTTTTGAGGTACGGCTGCGTAGAAGAAAGTAATCCCTCGAAAAATGCAGCCGAATACACGTTATCAGGCCTTGATCTCAGCAAATTATTGCAGGTTTCCCCCGTCATTGTATATCCAGAAGAAAGTATGTCCGGGTCTTTACTGCCTAGTATAGATGAAATGGAATTTGTTCGGATACCAGCAGGAGAGTTTATGATGGGCTCACCTTCCGATGAGGAGGGCAGATCTGATAATGAAGGTCCCGTTCATAAAGTAACAATCAAAAATCCTTTCTACCTTGGCAAATATCCTGTTACTCAGAAGCATTGGACTGTTGTAATGGGTAGCAATCCTTCTCGTTTCAAAGGTGATAACCTGCCTGTGGAATCTATCTCGTGGAATGATGTTCAGGAGTTTATCGCAAGACTCAATGAAATAGAAGGCACCGAGAGATATTGCTTGCCTTCCGAAGCTGAATGGGAATATGCGTGCCGTGCCGGGACAACAACAAGGTATTCCTTCGGGGATGATGAGTCGAAACTTGGAGATTATGCATGGTATAGCAATAACTCTGGACTGAAAACTCAGCCAGTTGGCCAGAAGAAACCCGATCCATGGGACCTTTATGACATGCATGGGAATGTCTGGGAGTGGGTTCAGGGCAGATGGCACGCTAATTATGAAGGAGCTCCTTCTGATGGTAATGCTTGGGATGGAGATAGCACCTACCATGTGGTACGGGGTGGCAGCTGGAACGACAATGCCATGGACTGCCGGTCAGCTTACCGCGGTAGGTACGGCCCCGACGACCGCAGCCCCAATGTTGGCTTCCGTCTTCTGAGGAAATTGTAACAACTTTCGACTTTACCACTTTACCACTTGAGTTACTAGCTGAAGCAAATTTGAATTCCATTGGGCGAAGCCCGAAGACCCAAAGCGTGCGAAGCCGCCGGGACTGAGGCGCTGAGCGCTCTAAATTAAAAAATAGTTTCCTTACCCCCCGATTTCAGCCCTCTTGAGCGAACGAAGTGAGCGAAAAGGGCCCAGTCCTCCCGAGACGGAACTCGGGTGATGGGACTCGGGCGGTGCAACAAA
>NZ_LZPK01000117.1:0-28493 GCF_001729375.1 Methanosarcina sp. A14
AGTAAAAAGCAGTAAATAAAAGTAAAAAACAGTAAATAAAAGTAAAAAGCAGAATCTAAAAATGAAAACCCTACATAATCAATAATAGGGTTGAATTCTACCTGCACGTTACTCTTTTCAAATTGTATTTTATCTTCTTTGCTTAACTCTACCTTTTCTGGGGTGCGCTGCCAGATAAACTGGTAGGCGTCCTCTAATATATAATTAGAAGACGGTTCTAAGCTAGTAGAAGTATTTTTTATTCAAGAGGTTGTTTCAGCGTATCCTTGAACCCGGCTTTATCTCTTTGTCCGGCATAAGGGCTGATACGATTTCTCCACCGTCGTCGGCTGCAAGCATCATGCCGTTTGATTTAACTCCGCAGAGTTTGGCAGGTTTCAGGTTGGCGAGTACGATTACAGATTTTCCTACAAGCTCTTCAGGAGCGTAATAAGAAGAAAGACCTGCAACAAGCTGCCTTGGTTTTTCTTCGCCAATGTCCACTTCAATCCTGATGAGCTTTTTTGATTTCTTCACAGGTTCGGCGAGAAGAACTTTTCCTACGCGGATGTCGAGTTTTGCAAAGTCTTCATACTCGATCATGGGAAGTGTTTCTTTTTCCTCTTCTCTGGGTTTTGCTGCGCCTTCAGCTTTCTCGGCTGGTTTTGCTTCTTCGGCAGGACCCATCCCTTCGGATTTGGCGGGCTCTTTACCTTTACCCTTTCCTGCGGCTTTCTTTGCATCTGCAGCTTTTACTCTCTGGTTTGCAATCTCTTCCATTTCTTCAATCCTGTCATCTTCAAGCTTTGTGAAAAGGATTTTGGGCTTTGCAAGTTTTGTGCCTGCTTTTAGAGGCACGAGAGCATCAGCATACAGCGTGGTGTGCAGGTCTCCTTCCTGCCCGAGTTCTTTCCAGGCGGTCTCCATGCTTCCTGGGGTTACTGGTTCAAAAATGAGGCATAGAGCTTTTGCCAGGTGCAGGCAGTTGTAAAGCACCTGTCCACAGGCGACCTTATCCTGTTTTATTAGGTTCCAGGGCTCGTGGGACTGGAAGTAGATATTTCCAAAAGATGCAAGGGACATTGCAGAATCAACGGCTCTTTTGAACTCATATTCAGCCATTGCGGCTTTTACTTCCTTCAGAGTCTTTTCGATTTCTTCCCTTACCTCAGGCTCGAGTTCTCCAGACGGGACTTCTCCGTAGTTCTTGAAAGCGAAAAGCATTGTCCTGTACAGGAAATTCCCTAACACGGAAACAAGTTCGGTATTGATTTTTTCCTGAAGCACGCGCCAGGAAAAGTTCAGCTCCTTTGTGTGGGATGTATAACTTGCCAGATAATATCTCAGCAGGTCAGGATGGAAACCGTGGTCAAGGTAATCTTCTCCTACCCAGACCACATTGCCCCGGCTCTTGGAAAACTTTTTACCTTCAATTTTGACCATGCCTGAAGCTACGACAGCAGTCGGCACCGAATAATCCGCGCCTTTAAGCATAGCCGGCCAGAAGATACAGTGATGATAGGTAATGTCCCCTCCTATAAAATGGACAATTTCCCCGTCGTTTTTCCAGAATTTTTCCCAGGAATCTCCGGCTTTTGCAGCCCATTCCTCGGTAAAAGCGATATATCCTATAGGAGCATCTACCCAAACGTAGACTACGAGGTCATCATGCCCAGGGAATTTTACTCCCCATTCCAGGTTCCGGGTGATGCACCAGTCTGTAAGTCCTTGCTTTACCCAGCCAAGTGCATAGTTTCTGGCATTGATGGTTCCGCCAAGGTCATTTGAGAGATAGTCCATGAGGTAATCGCTGAATTCGGAAAGCTTGAAAAAGAAGTGTTCCTGCTGTCTGTACTCGGCAGGCCCTCCGCAAATAGTGCAGACAGGGTTTAGAAGTTCTCCGGGCTCAAGGTGTTTTCCACATCCCTGATCGCATTCATCTCCTCTTGCAATTTCGCCGCAGTGAGGGCAGGAACCTTCTACATAGCGGTCAGGGAGAAAACGATTGCATTTGGGGCAATAGGCAATTTCGATAGTTTTCGGGTATACATAGCCTTTTTCAATCAGCCTGTTGACAATATCCGTGGTCCGTTTATGATTCTCAGGATCGTCAGTAGTCCCAAAAGCATCAAAGTAAACTCCAAGCTGCTTGAAAGTCTCATCAAAATGTTTGTGATAAACTTCTATAAGCTCTTTAGGAGTAATCCCTAGTTCTTCGGCATTTACGACAATGGGGGTGCCGTGAGTATCCGAGCCGCAGACAAAAGTAACGTCCCTCCCTTCTTTTCGCAGGGAACGGGCATAAATATCTGCGGGCACATAGGTCCGGAGATGCCCGATATGAGCCTTGCCGTTAGCATAAGGCAGGCCACAGGTGACAAGTACGGGTTTACTGGATGATTCTGGCATTCTTATCTCCATATATTTTTTATGAATATATTCCTCTTCGACGATTGCAACTCTGAAATATATTTCGCTCACGCTTTTTGATCAAACTTTTTTAGAAAATGTTTGTTGCAATTCTAAAATATATTTCACTATTGTGTTTTACAAGGTAATCTATTTGAGGAATAGTTAATAATCATATATAAAGAAGGGTGGAATGTAGAGATAGATTAATAATAGCTCCGATAAATGAGCTGTTTGTAAATTCTATTGTCTGCGGGCTTTTGTAAGTATCCTTTGCACCGCCTGTTACAATACTATTTACTCTCTTGATTAAAAATATAAATAATGCTCAAGACCGCAAACTAAAGCGGCAAATCTAAAATATACGGTTCTATATATACGGTTCCATCAGATATGAGCGATAAAAACATAAACCCTGAAGATACGAACTCAGAAGATCTATCCGGAGATGACAACTTACAAAGCAGTCCTCACAATGGAAGAGGTTGCTCTGTTCCTGATAATGGAATTTACGGTACTAGTGATAACTCCTTTGACAGCTCTGCCCCTGATGGTCCGGAAAAAATGGCTGATCATGGGACCCACATTGAGGTCTCTGAAAATAAAGAAATTAAAAACAAGAGTTTAAGCATGAATCCCAATCCGTATCCACAGAAAAAAAAGCATAGATGGATGCCCTACCTGCTGGTCGTACTGGCTCTCGTTGCTATCATACTGGTGAGTCTTGCGTTAATCTCCTCCAATTTTGGTGTTGGTGGAAACTTGGGAAGTTCGGAGAAGGTAGCTGTTATCTATATCCAGGGCACTATCTTTTCCGGAAACGTTGCTGAAGGGCTTGGTTATGCTACTTCAGAAGCGATTGCAGGAGATATTCGCAGTGCTGCCGCAGATGATGGAGTCAAGGCAATTGTGCTTAGAATTGACAGTCCTGGAGGATCTCCAGCAGCAGCTCAAGAAATTGTAGAAGAAATTAAGAAAGCCCAGGCAAAAGGAATTCCTGTTGTTGTATCCATGGGGGACCTTGCAGCCAGTGCTGCATATTATATCTCTGCGCCGACTGATTACATTATTGCAAACCCCTCTACAAATACCGGATCTATTGGAGTGATCTGGGTCTTCCAGAATAATTCTCTCTCTAATCAAGAAACAGGTGTAGATTACTATGTTGCAAAATCTGGAGAAATGAAAGACATGGGAAGTACCTGGAGAGGACTTACTGATCAGGAAAAAGAGTATGCTGATTCTGTAGTTATGGATAGCTACGAAAATTTCGTAGCTGAGGTTTCTGAAGGGCGCAACATGTCCAGAAGTAACGTAAAATCTCTTGCTGATGGTCGCATATACACCGGAGTCAGGGCAAAGGAACTTGGGCTTGTGGATGGCTTTGGAAATATTTATGATGCAATTGACAAGGCTGCGGAACTTGGAGGAATTTCAGGGGAACCAAAAGTTGAATATATGAACAAGGCAAGTATTTCAAGGCTACTTTTGGGTTCGGATTCCAAAGGATCTAATGAGACAGCCAAACAGTCTGTCAGTTACTTTGAAGAAAGTCCATATGGAAGACTTCTTGCCTGAAATCCTAACAGAGCAGGTATTAATAAATAATGTGGTTTTAATTGCAAGCAGTTAAAATTCCGGATTTTTTAATTTTATTTTTTATCTTAATATTTTCCTGTTCTTTCTCTTCTTTTTCAACTTTGCTGATTTTCATAACAGCTTTACACCCGAAAAATCACAAAATATATATTCTCTCACATGCAGGATATCTCGGGCTTAATATGCTGGATCTTAAACTTGTACGTAATAGTCCCGATATAGTTAGACACGCTCTCATTAATAGGAATATGAGCACTGAGCTTATAGATAGCCTTCTTGAGTATGATATAGCGTGGAGAAAATGTCTCACCGAAGGTGATGAGCTAAAACATAAGCGCAATGTGGTCACCCGTGAGATAGCGAAGCTAAAGAAAGAAAATAAAGATACTTTATCCAAGATAGAGGAAATGCAAGGCATTAATAGCCGTATAAAAGAAATCGATGATATAATACGTGATTACAAGTCAAAAATACATGAAATAATGCTCCAAATCCCCAATATCCCATCTTCGACAACTCCGGTAGGTAAGGACGAGAATGATAATCCAGTTGTAAGGGTCGTTGGCGAGCCAAGAAAGTTCACGTTTACTCCAAAGCCCCATTGGGATATCGGAGAAGCACTGGATATACTCGACTTTGAGAAAGGAGCCAAGATTGCAGGTCAGGGTTTTACAGTCTATAAAGGAATGGGCGCAAAACTCGAAAGAGCGCTCATAAACTTTATGCTGGATGTACATGAAAGACAGGGTTATACTGAAGTTTTTCCACCTGTACTTATCAATGAAAAAGCTATGACTGGTACAGGTCAGTTGCCTAAATTTAAGGATGATATGTATCTGTGTACTGATGGTTACTATCTTGCACCTACAGCAGAAGTCCCTGTAACCAATCTCTTTATGGACGATTATATTGAAAAACTGCCTGTCTTCCTTACAGCGTATACTGCCTGTTTCAGGCGCGAGGCCGGAAAACACGGTCAGGACACCAGAGGCATTATCCGTCAACACCAGTTCAATAAGGTTGAACTTGTCAAGTTCGTAAAGCCGGAAACCTCATATGAAGAAATGGAAAAGCTTACCAATGATGCGGAAGAGATCCTTAAACTTTTGAAATTGCCATATCGTGTGGTAAATCTTTGTACTGGAGACATCGGATTCTCAGCAGCAAAGACTTATGACCTCGAGGTGTGGGTACCTACACAGGAAAAATACAGGGAAATCTCTTCGTGCTCCAATTTCGAGAACTTCCAGGCCAGAAGGGCTAATATCCGCTTCAGGACTCCTGATGGCCCTCAGTTCGTCCATACTCTTAATGGCTCAGGTCTTGCTGTAGGGAGGACGGTCGTTGCGATACTCGAAAACTATCAGCGTGAGGACGGAAGTGTGGAAATCCCTGAGGTTCTCAGGCCATACCTCGGTGGGGCAACAGAAATTAGAAAGGAAGTCTAAACTTAAACTAAAAAAGTCTATATTTCGGCAGAAATTCTGGTAATCTAAAAATTGATCCCAAAACTGCTATCAACGCGGAGAAGCGTGGATGAATGGATATCGTGGATGAAGGATGTAAGGAGGTAGTTTTTCATTGCTTTTCTTGCTTTTAGGAGCTTTTTCCTCCTTCAATTCCTTAAATATTTATTCCGATAGGTGAAAAACTGCGTAATTCACTGTGTTTCTCTTTTTCTCAGACTTTTTGCATCTTAACTTTCTTGTCGATTTCCGGCTTTTCTCCTGCAGATTTTGTCCAGAAGCAGAATATTATTAAGTATCAGAGATCCACTCCATCCAAGAGGGATTGCCCAGGCAGGGCTGCCTGTAGACTTATCCACCTGCTCCGGGAGAAGGCCTGTACTGGTTGCTCCGGCAAGAGCCCATTTGAGGTAGCCAATTCCTTCACTGGTCAGTCTTTTCACTTTTTCTTCAGGTTTTTCTTCTTTTTCATATGAATTCTCATGCGTGGGAGCAGAGCTTTCTTTTTCATAGGAGAGTTCAAGGGCAAAGGTAAACATTGCTTCCGAAAGCCAGAGTGTAGTTACTACCCATGGGTTTCCATTTATGTAACTGTCATTTTCATACCTTTTGATGCCGTAACCGAGATTTATAGGTACTGAGAGTTTCTTTTGAATGTTCTCTATCATGAACTGAATCATATCCTTTTCCAGGGGGTCTTTTGCAGAGAGCATTCCAAAAGGGACATAGGTGCCTAGAATACTTGCATCAATCGTTTTGTCCAGTTTCTCGTTAATTACTCCTTTTGCAAAGTAGCCTTCCTGAAGCCAGAAACGGTCAATTGTGGCCTGTTTGACGAATTCTGCTCTCTTTTTCCAGCGCCTTGCCATGCCAGCTTCTCCATTTTCTTCAGCCAGATGGGAAGCACCCATGAGCCCGGCATAAATTGAAGCATTTGTATATGTAAAAATTCCGTAGTAAGTCTCCCAGAGATCCATGCATCTTTCGTGAATTCCTGACTTGGTCCGCTTCATCAGGTATTCGGCAGCCCTGAGTACCGAGACCCATACCTCTTCAAGAAACTCAGCTTTTTTCAGGCCTTCGAGAATTCCGTAATAAACATCCATAGCATAGAGTGTGGACCCGGTTTCGTCAATCTGAGTTGAGTAGTCAAAGTTGCCCCAGGAGGGAGCTATATCCCCATTTAGCCAGTAGCGTTGAAACCAGGAACCATCGGAGAGCTGAGTCTGGATGCACCATTTGAAAAACATGTCACAGTAACCTGGATAGCCTGAGTGCTTTAGTGCGAGCACGATTTCTGCAGCATCTCTGTTCCAGCAGAATCCATATCCTCCGCATTTCTCAAAGTTTGAGTCAAACTCCGGAGCAGCTACAAAAGACCCATATTCGCGGTCATTAAGGAGGTAAAGCATCAAAAGAGCTCGGTTATAGGCATTGAACAGATCTTGACGCAGGTTCTCGTATTCTTCGAGCCCTGGAATTTTGATTACCTGCTTTCTGGAAAGCCACATAACCCAGTGTTCCCGCGTCTTTTCAAAAATGTATTCAAGAGGCAGTTTTGAGAGCTCCTGCATTCTCTTATACAGGATGCGTCGGGAAGAAGCAGCGCCTATAAGGATCACAAACTCGTTTGCTCCGTCAGCCTCCAGTTCAAGATCCCAGCCAGCCGCGTTATTAATGTTTCCTATGTCTTCTTTATTCCCCTGAAGTTTTCCGTCTTCCATATCATATTTGGAATTCGTCCACCATATAGTATCCATTGCCTTTCCGATTTGCCACTCATTAAACTCTGGCTGGGAATATATCCCTATATGATAGTTTTGCCAGTACTGTACGAGCAAATGAATATCGGTATCGCAAAACCCGGAGTTTTTCTTGGAGGTTTCCCCTACGTTAAAATTCGAGTAATAAAAGAATTTTCCTGAAAGCTTTTTCTGGGACTGGACCTTAAACCTGCGGATAAGGACAGGCACATCAGGGTGCACAAGGTCAAGAATGGAAATACGGATTCCCGAATCATGATAAAGTTTTGTTGACACAATATTTGTGTCCTCTATATAATTCTGGATGCCGTGCCATTCGTTATCATTGGTCCAGAGAAGCCTTTCTCCTGTATGGATACAGGCGACGGATTCTTCGACATGCTGAGCATGGTCTCGACGGGGGTAAAAAAAACCTATGATCTCCCCTTTTTTTCCCATTGTTACAAGCAGATCGTCATTTCCGAGAATAACATTGGGTTGCTTTATCACCGCGTCACCCCTCTCATCTGGTATTCCTGGCTTGTACCGCCCGACGGCGCCGGCGAGATTATGTGTTCGCAGACTTCCTTTCCTGTAGCTTTACAGCTTACCTCTCTCACACTTATGTTTTTCCCGAAATATTCGGTCAGGTAACCTGCAAAATAACCGCTCATATAGGCACAAACTGGCTGTTCCGACCCTCCGTAAACATCAGCTATAAATGAGTCTTTCACAATGATTTTTCCTTCATAAGTTTTGGGATCACATTCGATTTCCAGAATTCCCCAGCCCACGCCTTTGAAGAGTTCTGCAAGCATGCTTGCAAAATTACTGTCATTAAGGTCCAGAATACTCTTGAAATACTTTGCTGCGTGAGTCCCACCCTTAAGTCCTGAAAGAGTGAGAAGCCCTTCTGCATGCGGCGCACTCTGGTTGAGAGTTTTAATGATATCAACAATGGTAAGTGCCCTTGCCATAACTCCCCTGACTCCTATAACATTTAGAGGGAAGTCCACGGAATAAACCATCCCGTATTCTGAAATCCCATATTCAACTTCATTTACAACTTCAAGTTCCTTTATTTTTTGGGCGAAACTTTCTGGATCAACATCTTTGTCAAGTTCGGTAAATACTGAATATTCTCCGGTTTTCTGTGTAATATTATCTAGATGACCAAACATAATGAAGGCGTTCTCTTTTTCGAGAAAGTCACTTATTAAAGACAGAGATCCGGGTTCTTTCGAGTAGATTATCTTAAACCATACAATCTGCGAGTTCTCATTGAAACCTGCAAACATGAATAAGTCTCTTACCATGTGACCTGACTCCCATGAATTAGTATGTGTTCTTTAGTTAAGCTATTGTGCGAAGTTTTCTGAATACCTGTGCTTTGAAATCCATAAGTACAGCCATGAAATTAACCGCTGCATCGAAAGGCGTGGAGTGAACACTGAAATATGAATGTACATCCCCATCTCCGAGCCATTTGGTACACATATAGTAATAATGGTCCGAAGTCAGCAGATGCTTCCATATATGCAGGATTTCAGGGTCCTCCGTCTTCCTCACAAAGGGCTCAAGCAGCTTTATTTCTTCAAAGCAGCGCCTTTGCATGTCGTTCCCAAGCCATGCGCTTGTATCGCGTTCCATATCAGCCCAGGAAATTGTGGAAAAGTCCCCAACATCGATATCAGCTACAGGTGAATATTTTTCGACAAGCTCAATAGGGGTGCTGAAGTCCAGTTGAGTCTTGAGTACTTCCCCGGGAAGTTCTTTCAGGAAGGAAAATATCCCGGTTTCTTTCCACTGATGCTCTCCAAAGGTCTCATAGTCCATAAAGATATTAACACAATTTTCATTATTCCCTGAAGCCCATGAGGCCCATTTCTTTGCAGTCAGGGGATATCCTTCCCACCACCTTGCAGAAAACCTGTATCCTATATCGTCACTCAACTTGTAATTCCTGAAGATAATAGGAAGTCCCGAACCTTTTGCCCTGTAAAGTACGTTGGGTGACCTTCCCTCAAGCATATGATCCGCTCCTTCGGTAAGGATCGCTCTGTACCCAAGATCCGAAACAAGCTTTGCTATAGTGTTATTGTAAAGCAGTTCGGTATTCCGGAATACCTGAGGTTTAACTCCCAGAAGGTCAAACATAATTTCTCTATGTTCTTTTATCTCCTCAATAAATTCGGTTTTGTCTTCAAAAAGACTTGATAGGGAATGATAAAAGGTTTCGTCCAGAAATTCCACTGCTCTGGTTTCTGCCATCTGCCGAAAGCCTTCAAGGGCATCTTTTCCCCAGAGTTCACATTGTTCGAGCAGGGTTCCGGTAACCGAAAGAGAAAACCTGAATTCTCCTTTATGTTCATCAAGAGCGTCCAGTAGGAGCCTGTTTGCAGGAATGTAGCATTTCCGAGCTACTCTTTCAAAGATCTCCCTGTTGCTTCTCTCGTCAAAATAGCGGAAAAAACCTGATCTGTCATCAGGCCAGAACCTGCGCAGTCTGAAAGGCTGATGTGCCTGGAAATACATGCAAACCGATGTCATGCTCCCTCCTCCAGCACAGCTCTCCTGAAATCGGACAGGATGGAAAAGTAATTGACAGCTCTTTCATATCCTTCCCTGAGATTCTCAGAATTCATAGAAAAAAAGATTTCACTCTGCTGAAGATAACCGAATATATGTTTAAGTTCTCGATAGTTTTTATTTTCTTTAAGCCCTGAGAGTTCCTCTTCAATTCTTACCAGTTCTCGCAGGTAAAGCTGCTGAGCATGGTTACCTAATGCATTATTTATTCCATATCGGATTGTCTGTTCTGTTCCCAGGGTAGGAAGTTTTAAGGGTTCAAATCTCCTGACAGCCTCAGAAGGTGTGAGCATGTCAATGCCTCTGGACTTTAAGGCTTCTGGAAGCATCCTGATAAAATCGTCTATCATACTTTTGTTTCTGTAGTGAAAGCAGAGGCTTGTATAATTAAAATAAAGAGTCAGGATATCACCTTCCATGCTGGCAATCCAGTCTGCAAACTTTTCCGGAATAAGAGGATAGCCTTGCCAGTTTTTTTCCGAAAAGCGCAGTTCAAGGTCTTCGCTAAGGTTTATATGCCTCAACAAAGTCGGAAGATGGTTCTCAAAGACATGTACAGGGTCATATCCGTTCATGAGGTTCCTGGACCCCTCGGCGATAAGACAGTTATAACCCAGGTCGGTAAGAATCTTCTCTACTCTTTCGGTGTACAGAAGCTCTGTGTTTACGAAGGTTTTAGGGGTAATATCCAGTAATTCCCGAAGCATTTCCCTGTACATGAGCACTTCTTCCTTAAACCAGGAAAGATCGGGATATAGCGAACTCAGGGAGTGATAACTGCAGCTCCCTGTGAATTCTACGCCTCCATTTTCCCCAAATTCACGGAATGATTCGAGAAGTTCGGGGTCCCATCTACACTGTCCAAGGAATGGTCCGGATAGATCAAAGGAATATTTTCCTCCTCTTTCTATGGACTCCATAATCAGATCATTAAGACGTAAAAACTGTCGGCTTGTTTTTAAAAATTTTGAAAAAATACTATTCCGGTCAAAATACCGGTCCATTTCAGGCACCCCGAAAAATCCCTCTACAGGCCAGTACCACTTAGGACTGTAAGGCAGATGCACTCCCATACAGATGCATACAGCTTTCATAACACAGTATTCTAGTGCGGAAACCTACTAAAAACTATTGTTTTGGTTAACTCAAAACTATTTTTTATGCCCAAACCTGAACTTGCAAGGAATCAGAAAATACTGATAATAACTCAAGGGTAAAAAGAACAACTTAAATTAAAAACAAATTAAAAGGTAAGATAGAATGGGATTCCATCTAAATTGGAAGCAAAGAAAATCTCTTGGAAGCAAAGAAAGTCTCATGCTTCCAAAAACAAGGCATGGGCGAAAAAACCGCAGCTTTGTAAGTTATTTCACTTGAGTGAAACTTATTTACGTGAAACTTATTTACAATATTTCTCAGCCCTCTTGAGCGAAGCGAAAAGGGCACCGTCCTCCCGAGACGGGACTCGGGTGACGGAACTCGGGTGACGGAACTCGGGTGAAGAAATTCGGGGACTTTATCTCATCATAAACCTTGTCAGGCTGCTGTGTGCGTCGGAGATTTCTTTGAGGGAGAGGGAAATCTCGAAGTCTTTTCCTTTTACTTCAAGGGAATTGCCTTCGACTTTGCCGATTATCATATGAGGCACATCTTTGAGGATTTCAAGTACAGCCTCTGGTTCGCCTGTAGCAAGTAAAGCTCTTGCTGGAGCTTCTGAAAATAATAGTTCCTCAGCTTTTAATTCTGAAACTTCACTCAGGTCTACTTTTGCACCGTAGTTCTTGCACATCTTCGCAAGTCCTGCGGCAATTCCTCCAAGGGACAGGTCGTGTGCCGAGCTGAGTTTTCCGCTCCTTGCAGCTTTGATTACGGCTTTTATTATCTCAGGAGCATTTTTCGGGACAGAAGGAACTTTTCCGGCATTCTGGGCCTCTAAACAGGCATAGTATTCGGAACCTCCCATATCTGCAGTTGTCTCTCCTACCAGGATGATGGTGTCTCCGGATTTTGCAAAGAAGCTTGAAGGAAGAGGAGTCTCAAGGTTGACTTTCCCTATTATTCCTATTGAAGGGGTTGGGATAATTGCGGTCTTAAATTCATCGCTTTCGTTATACAGGGAAACATTTCCTCCCACGACTGGAATTGAGAGCTCCCTTGCCCCATCTCCAAGCCCAAGTACGGAGTTTTTGAGTTGCCAGTAGATTTCCGGACGATCCGGGTTCCCAAAATTCAGGCAGTTTACAATCGCAAGCCCTTCAGCCCCTTTTACTGCAAGGTTCATGACGTTTTCAATTACTATATTCTTTCCTCCGTTATAGGGGTCAAGAAGGGTAGCTCTTGGCTGGCAGCCGCAGGAAAGTACGAGTCCTTTTTTATCAGTTATTTTGAGCACGCCAGCGTCTTCTCCGGGTTTGACAATTGTTCTTAACTGGACTTCATGGTCGTACTGCCTGTAGATCCATTCTTTTGAGGCAATATTGTAGGAAGAGATAACTTTCAGGAAGGCTGCCTTAAGGTCTTCCGGAGTTTCGGGGGCTTTACTTTCTTCAACCTGAGGAACAGGAGCTACTGAGGATTTCTCACAGGTCGGAGCTCCACCTGTCAGGAAATCAATTGGAATATCTACAACGACTTCCCCTTTGAACTCAACCGTGTAGTTTGGTTTCTCTGTTAAGTATCCAACTACGGCCCCATTAAGGTCGTACTTTGCTACCAGAGCAAGTACGGCATCAACGTCTTCAGGAGCTACTTCAAAGACCATGCGCTCCTGAGATTCTGCAAGCAGGATTTCATAAGCATTCATATTGGGTTCGCGCTGGGTCACGGCATCTGCAATAATATAGGCTCCAAGTCCTCCCTTTGCAGCCAGTTCCGCGCTTGCTCCTCCAAGACCGGCGGCTCCCAGGTCTTTGCAGGATTTTATATAACCCTTTTCCATGGCTTCCAGTGTCATTTCGATTACGAGCTTTTCAGTATACGGATCTCCCACCTGGACGCTTGGGCGGTCTTCGG
The DNA here is from genome assembly GCF_001729375.1 of Methanosarcina sp. A14. Taxonomy (NCBI): domain Archaea; kingdom Methanobacteriati; phylum Methanobacteriota; class Methanomicrobia; order Methanosarcinales; family Methanosarcinaceae; genus Methanosarcina; species Methanosarcina sp. A14. The sequence goes on from NZ_LZPK01000117.1 coordinate 12,797, forward strand.
CTTCGGCTGATTCGGAAAGGTCCCTGGATGCAAAGGAAGCTCCTCCAAGTCCGTCTTTTCCTGTGCTGGAGCCTGCGAGCACAAGTTTGTTTCCGGCTTTCTGGGAGCGGGCAGTTATGACCTCATCTTCCCGGCAGAGCCCTACTGCAACAACATTTACAAGAGGGTTTCCACTGTATTTTCGGTCAAAGAAAGTCTCACCATTGACCACTGGCACTCCTATGCAGTTTCCATACCCTGCAATTCCCTTAATTATCTGTTCAAAGAGAAACATATTTTTTGGAGTGTCCAGAGGCCCGAAATAAAGTGGGTCCATAAGGGCTATTGGTCGGGCTCCCATGGAGATTATATCTCTTACGATGCCTCCTATACCTGTAGCAGCTCCGTTGTAGGGGTCGACATATGAAGGGTGGTTATGGCTTTCCATACCTATGGCAAGTACATAGCCATCATCAAATTTTATAATTGCAGCATCGTCCCCAGGGCCAATAATTACGTTTTCGCCCTTACTGGTAAAAGTTTTCAGGAGAGGAGCACTTGAGCGGTAGGAACAGTGTTCGCTCCATAAGTTTAAAAAGCAGCCCTGTTCTACCAGGGTGGGCTCTCGCCCCAGTTCTTTTTTAATAATCTTAAGGTCTTCTTCAGGTAACATTGCCTTGCCTCTGATACTTAGTCCTTTTTTGGATGCCGAAGCTCTGGTTTTTTCTTAATAGAATTGATTATTCCCTTAAATTCAAGAGTTTCAGTATTAGCGTTAACAGTTTATGCCGCAATAAAGGGATAAGAATTAAATAAATATTTCTAACTCAAGTCTTTTCAAAAAACTGCTTGACAGCAAGCCTTTTAATAAAAGCTTGACCGAAAACCTTTTAGGAAAAGGTTTTATCGAAAAATCATAGCAACGACGAGATCAACATCGTAACGGTTGTGGTACAACCCTTTTTAAAAAAGGCTTGACCGAAAAGCCCCTTGAAACGACGTGATCAAACGAGTCAACGGTTACGCATAAGAGTATTGAATTACAATAAAGATGTTGAACTGAACCAAGAAAGTTGAATTACAGGATAGAGTTTTTTCATTCTTTCTGGATTTCTGTGACTATTAAATCTTATAGCAAGCTTTCTACTCTTGCATTTTTTCACGAATATCATACTGGATGAAAAGAAGATGATGATCATTGATACAGGGTTCAAGGTTATTTTTCTGAGTTGCATATTATGATCGATCAATTGAGGCTTCTTTCTGAAAAATGATCTTGAAATTTTTACTGATTGAGAATAAAATCGGTTTTATTGAGTATGAAATCGATTTTGGAATAAGCTAAGGATAAAAAGATTTAAAATAAAGTGGATGAAAGAAATATGTTAAAATTATATTTGCTGGATCATTTTTTCCACTTTTATTCCAGATTCGGTAAGGGAGTACATTTCTTCCTTTTTTGTAATTAATTCCTTCTGTTCAAGTTCATCGAGAGTTTTTGCAATGGTGGGATGTGCAACTCTCAGGGTTTTTGATACTCTTTTTCCTTCCATTTCTCCTTTTGAGGAAAGTAAGGAGAGCACTTTTTGCCTTATACTGTTTCCGTTTACAAAACCTATTAAATCGTTCAATTCGTTCATCAGGTGCCCCCGATTTATTAGTATAATACTTTTATACTGCTATATTTATATAATAGAAGTGCATATATATGTGATAGCAGGTTATAGAAAGAGATGAAATTCAAGATATATCTAACTTGTCGCTGGTATGAAAGGCTTTTTCCGGCAAAATCAGGTATTTTAAGCTTTTTTAGCTTTCTCAGCTCTTTGATTTTTCGGCGTAGATCCTTTCCCAAAGCGTTAATATTTTGAATTCCTTTCAGATACCCAGCTTTTTCACTTGCAGTTTGTAATGATCTGTATTATTCACCAATGATCATGTTGTTAAATTTACTCTATAAGTAAACATTATAAAACTAACATTACAAATGAATATATTAATATATAAAAAAATTAAACAATACTAAAGCTCTGATTGGCTTTTTATATTGTCAAGAGTTTCGGGCTAGTAACTGAAATTCAATATAAAGTGCCTGTAAAATACCATTAGGCTTTAATACCTTCATTGATAAGTACTTTATATCTATCTAGTTATTTTTAGATGTAAGTTACATATACAATGATTACAAATTCGGAGGATATACCAACAAATGAGCAGCGGAATGTGCCCAGTATGTGGGCTTCCAAAAGAACTTTGCATTTGCGAAGAAGTTGCAAAAGAGCAACAGAGAATTACTGTGAAAGTAAATAGAAGAAGATACGGCAAAGAAGTTACCGTTGTAGAAGGTTTCGACGCAAGTGAAATAGATCTTCATGAACTGTCCACTTATCTTAAATCAAAGTTTGCATGCGGCGGTACGGTAAAGGGAAATACTGTGGAACTTCAGGGTAATCACCTGGCCCGCATGAAAGAAGTCCTCATGGAAAAGGGTTTCTCTGCTGAACAAATCAAAAACTAAATCCTGACGAGGTTCAGGAATAAACCGGGTCTGAGAAATAGCAATAATATTATTTAGCAATAACTTTTCAGGTCTGGAATTACTATATTTTTGTCAGTATTTAAATAGCATGCGTTTTGGGTAAATTAAGAGATACTTCTACTCAAAAAGCAAAAGTATATGGATATCTAACTAATTGATAAATTTATGGATGTAATCCTGGTTAAGAGAATCTCTCAAAATTTACCTGATTTATGTGGTGTTGGTCTCCCATGAAAACAACATGTGAAATTATGGTACAGAAAGTCTTGCCCGCAATTAGGGCAGAACTTTCCAGAACAATGATCTTTGAGCATGGGTGCACGCAGCAGGATGTAGCGGACATCCTGGAGCTTTCAAGGGCTGCGGTATCCCAGTACGTGAGTGAAAAACGTGGGGCTGAAGTTGATTTTTCCGAGGAGACTCAGAACGAAATTCGGAAATTTGCATTAGTGCTTCTAAATAAAGACCTATCCTCTCAGGAAAAGGTAGATGGCATGTGCAACGTTTGCAGGTTTGTTCAGAAATCCGGCTGGCTATACAAGAACGCTCCTGAAGCTAAAGCCTGTATCATCTGCGAGGATACGGATTTAAAGTGAATGGAACACTGTGTATTAAATGTAAAGGAAAGGGACTTTGTGGGCGTCTCCGTTGTCCAATCCTTGAAAAATTCAAGTCTTTTCAGTCCATCGCTCCTGTAATCTCTGGAGATTCGGTTTTTGGAGCATCTCCTCCTGCTGTTTTTGTCGGAAGTTTTGGTTACCCCAGGGTCTCTGCAGGCCCGCTTATTCCCCCTCTGGCAAATGAGAGCGAAGCCTCAGTTTTTGAAGATACCTCAGCCTGGGCAAACATGCAAATTCAAGACATTATCTCCATGCGTTCCCGCATGGTCAGGGCAAACACAAATTTCCATGTAAAGGATGCCCGCAGCAAAGAAAACCCTCTTCTTGTAAAAGCGCAGGAACTTGCCCTCTCCAGAAAGCCAGTGGATACCGAAGCCTGGTTTTTTAAAGCCCCTAAACAGGAACTCAAATTCGATGCCGTACTGACGCCTATGGGGCCGTCAGGGCTTGTCAAAAACTTTGAACTTGCAGAAAATCCGAATGTTCCGAAAAAAGTGGATTACCTTGTCTACGACACTGACGCCCTGGCAAAAGATGCGGTGCTTGAACTCTATAAAGGGGATATTCCGGCTGAACATATTACTCGCCTGTTCTCAATTGGCCTGCTCGGAAAAGAACGAAAAATCGTGCCAACACGCTGGTCAATTACAGCCGTGGATGATATGGCAGGAAAGGAACTTGCAGACCGCATAAAGGACTTTCCCTGGGTCTCAGGGATCCAGCTTTTTAGCGGGACTCATTTCGGGAACCATTTTGAAGTCCTTATCCTTCCACAGGCTTATGCCTTCGAACTTATAGAAATCTGGCTCCCAAAAGCAGTCTGGTCTGGAGAATCAAGCTGGATTGGGGAAGACAGCGAGAGTTACGATGGAAAAAAAGGTTATTCTCCCCTGGCTGGAGGCTATTATGCCTCACGGCTGCCTGTGCTTGAATATCTGACAGAAATCAAAAGGCAAGCCTCGGTATTTGTACTTCGGGAGATAACTCCAGATTACTGGGCTCCCCTTGGAGTTTGGGTCGTTAGAGAGGGCATGAGAAAAGCTCTTCGGAACCCTCCAAAAAAATTCGATTCTCTCGAAGCTGCAGTTTCGGACCTTGCGGGTAGGATAAGCACACCAAAATCCGAATGGATGCAGCAGGCAAAGATGCTTTCAGATTTCCGTTTTCAAACGACTCTGGATTTCTTTTTTAAATAAGGATAGATCACTGACTATATTTTAAAAACAAAAATAAGCAGGCAGGAAAACTTTAAAGCCTTTTATCCGGCTTATTCAGGTTTCCTGACCTTTTTTCACGTTTATTCAAATATTTCGGGCACTATGCGCCGTGCAACTTCTTCGTAAGCTTTAGAAATATCGCCTTTGTCAAATCTAAAGACATCTTTGTCCATTGACTGACCGGTCTTCTTGTCCCAGAACCGGCAGGTATCGCAGGAAATCTCATCTGCAAGGATGATTTCTCCGTTCCTCCTTCCGAATTCTAGTTTGAAATCCGGAAGTAAAATGCCTTTTTTGTCCAGATAGGGCACAAGCAGTTCGTTAATTTTCAGAGCGAATTTCCTGAGTGTGGCGAGCTCTTCCGGTGTTGCTAACCCAAGTGCAAGAGCAATATCGTCATTTAGCATGGGATCTCCATACTCATCGTTTTTGAAGTCAAAAACAAGTACAGGAGTCTTGAAAACCGTGCCTTCTTTAATGGGATATCTTTTTGTAATCGAACCTGCGGCAATATTCCTGACAATGACCTCGATTTTTATAATCTCGACTTTCTTCACAAGCATATCGATGTCAGAAAGCATTTCGACAAAATGAGTCTTTATCCCCTCGGCTTCGAGCATCTCAAAAATTTTTTTTGAGATCTGAGCATTATAATACCCTTTTTTTTCCATTTCCCCTTTCTTTTCTCCGTTAAATGCAGTCAGACTGTTTCGGAATTCGGTAATAAGGGTGTCAGGATCATCCGTCTTATAGATAGTTTTTGCTTTCCCTGAATAGAGTTGTTCTCTTGTCATGCAATGGTCCTCTAGGGATAATTCTGGATTTCCTTAGATAGAGATATCTTAGGAATGATAGTTTTAATATACTAGTTCTGATAATGCAGAAGTTTTGATAATTCCGTGATATCCCAGAAACAAGCTATATAGATTGAATTGTCTCTAAGATGCGAAAATCTACGCGGAGACAATTAGCTATTTCCAGAATTCACAATTACTCTCTGAAAGTGAGACATTTTTCGGGATTGCAAATGCTTTTTCCGAAAATATGCTTGACTCCCGAAAGAGATAGAATAGATGATAATGTGTTCTGCTAGATAAAGTTATCATCTCCAGCCGGTTTTTTTCCTTTTACTGCCGGCTGCTTCGTAAATTTTATCATCGAAGAAAACCAATTACTTGGTTTAACAAATTAAAGACGAATTTAAGAACTTACCGCATTTGAGTGCCCAACACTTGATAGTGGATTAGTCCAAGCATGCAACAGGTAAAAACATGTCAGGCACTATATTAGATATCGTAGAACTACTGCTAACTGCAGAGATCTATAATCGCTATCCAGAACTGGATGTAAATGATCTTCCAAAAAACATCCGAAAAAACTACTGGAGTAGCACAGAAAAAACAGTTCCCAAACCCATCACAGCCACATTTATTCGTATTGAAAAATTGTATGGGCTTAAGGATATCGAAAAAATCGTAAGGAACGTCCCCTTCATAAATACTGACAAGTCTCACTTTGAACTTCGTCTGAGCGCTTTCGAACTTGCTGCAGAATGGTTTGAAAAGCAGGAAGGTTCCCAGGAAAGGATTGAAAATAACCCTGTCCTGGCTTATTACTTTGAAAAAATAAGAAAGGATGAGGCTGCAAATTATGCGCTTGCAAAGACGAAAATAAGTCCTAAGGAATCCGATAGGGAATGGATAGAGTCCAAGATAGCGGAGATTCGGAAAGAGGACAAAAGCGAAGATATGCTGAAACTCGCGGTTATTATCGCTCCTGAGGATGTAAAACAAAAAGTCAGAGACCTTGTGCTCACCGGGGAACAGAAGAACGAAGTTGAAAAGATCACAAAAGCCATCGAGTACAGGGAATACCTGCGGGAGATCGGCTTGCATGATATCGGAAAACTCCTGTTTGTCGGTCCTCCTGGAACCGGAAAGACCTCGGTTGCCCGTGCACTTTCAGAACGGCTCTCAATCCCGTTTGTTGAGGTCAAACTCTCCATGATAACAGATCAGTATCTTGGTGAGACTGCAAAGAATATTGACAGAGTCTTTTTGCTTGCAAAGAAATTGAATCCCTGCATTCTTTTCATAGATGAGCTCGATTTCGTAGCAAAAGCAAGAACGTCTGACGAGAATGCTGCCATTAAGCGAGCAGTAAATACCCTTCTTAAGGCCATAGATGAGATCAGCCTTGTGGATCATGGAGTTCTTCTTATTGCCGCGACCAACCACCCCCGCATGCTCGATAGTGCAGCCTGGAGACGCTTTGACGAGATTGTTCATTTTCCCCTCCCTGACCTTGAGATGCGTAAAGATATACTGAATATCGTAACCCGGCACATCGAAGGGGATTATGACACAGGGGTAATTGCGGAATTGACAGAAGGTTATTCAGGTTCGGACCTGCGTGTCGTTATAAGGGAAGCTGTCCTGGGTGCTCTTCTCGAAGAGCGTAAAATACTTACCCAGCAGGATCTGCTGGACGCTGTAGACTCTTTCAATGAGAGGGCTGGCCTCAAGTCCGAAGAGTACGATAGGAAGAAGTAAAAATGAGGCTAACACTTCTTGGGACCGGCGATGCTGTCGGGACTCCTAAAATTGGATGTAATTGCCCTGCCTGCGAAGACGCCCGAAAAGGTGGAAAAAGTCAGCGTCTTCGTTTTTCTATCCTTGTAGAGTCCGATAAGGGCAAGATCCTCATTGACACCAGCCCTGATCTAAGGCAACAATTTCTCAAACAAAACCTGTCTTGTGTAGATGGGGTAATCTGGACGCATGGACATTATGACCATTACTCCGGATTTGGAGAGTTCTACAGAGTTCAAAATAAGGTTGATGTTTATGGGGTTCAGGAAAATATTGAATACATAAATCGGTTCGTTTACTTCCTGAAACCCAGGTATCATTATGTGAAGCTCTATGAGCCCTTCGAGCTAATCGGGCTGCAATTCACTCTTTTTAAGGTCAACCACCCTCCTGTAGAAGTTCCTACAGGGGTTATAATCCGTGAAGGCGATAAAAAAGTAGTGATTACAGGAGATACAAACTCAGAAATTCCCGAAGCCAGCCTGGAACTTCTGAAAAATCCGGATCTTCTTATTGCAGATGCTATAGTGCCACCTAATATCCATATCAAAAAACACATGAACTCAGAAGAGGCTATGGCACTTGCAGAGCAGCTCAATGCAAAAAAAATAGCTTTGATCCATCTCAGTCATTTATTTCGTCCTCATCATATCGAATCCTTATTTTTACCTCTTGGATACGATGGGCAGGTTTTTGAGTTTTAAAAATTTTTAAAATATTGTAATCACCACTTTATATTTTTTCTAAAACTCCTGTTTAAATTGATTGAGGATCTTTGTCTAACACGATCTTTCTTTTTATTCCTTATGTTAGCTCTATATATTCTGGATCCCAAAAACCATTAATGAACCCTAAACGTATTCGGACTATTCTATCCGGGAAACCAGGCAAAGGACCGGTTGCTTATTGGATGAGCCGTGACCAGAGGGTTGAGGACAACTGGGCTCTTCTTTTTGCCCGAAAAATAGCGTTGGAAGCCGATGTGCCTTTTTTTGTGGTCTTTTGTCTGGTAGATGGATTTCTGGAAGCTATAAGAAGACAATATGAGTTTATGCTCAGAGGGCTGCAGGAAGTTGAAGCTACCCTTGCAAGGAAAAAAATTCCATTCTTTTTCCTTCGAGGAGACCCTGAAGAAGAAATTCCATATTTTATTGAGAAACATGAGATTGGAACTCTTGTTACTGATTTTAGTCCACTTAGGATTAAGAGGACATGGACAAAAAAAGTCGCATCAGGCATTAAGGTACCCTTCTTTGAGGTGGATGCTCATAACGTAGTTCCCTGCTGGGAAGCTTCTAAAAAGCAGGAATATGCTGCCCATACTTTCCGTCCTAAGCTCTTAAAGCTCCTTCCTGAATTCCTTACGGAGTATCCTGAGCTTGAAGCAAATCTCGAATTTCCTGAAATCGTCATGATATCCGGAAAATCTGAAACGTTTTCAGAAGTTCAAAAAAGTGGATTTGAAACTCGTCTTCCAGGGGAGTTTCTTAAAGAAAAAGCCGGTTTCTTACCTGATATCGCGCTTTTCGAAGCTGGAGAAACAGCTGCACGAAAAGTTATGGCTGAATTTCTCACTAATAAACTTGACTCTTACTCCACCCTGCGAAATGACCCAACTAAAGATGCCTTATCCAATCTCTCTCCTTATCTGCATTTTGGACAGATCTCGGCTCAAAGGGTAGCTCTCAAAGTAGAAAAAGCAAAAGCTGACTTGAAATCAAAAAGAGTATTTCTCGATGAGCTCCTTGTGCGTAAAGAGCTTGCCGATAATTTCTGCTATTATAATCCTTTTTATGATAGTTTTGATGGCTTTCCTGAATGGGCAAAGAAAACCCTTAATTCTCACAGGCATGATCAAAAAAGTCATGTCTTTACATTGGAAGAACTGGAAACAGGAAGGACATACGATCCTCTCTGGAACGCCAGCCAGATAGAACTTCTTAGTAGAGGGAAAATGCACAGCTATATGCGGATGTACTGGGCAAAGAAGATTCTCGAATGGAGTGAATCGCCCGAAAAAGCCCTCGAGACTGCAATCTACCTAAATGATAAATACGAATTGGACGGACGAGACCCGAATGGATATGCAGGAATTGCCTGGAGTATCGGGGGAGTTCATGACCGCGCCTGGAAGGAAAGGGAAATTTTTGGAAAAATAAGATACATGAGTTATGAGGGTAGTAATAGAAAGTTCGACGTTAAATCATATATTGAAAAATATTCAGCTTTGTAGAAATCCTCAATTTTATCTAAATAACTTATGCCACTTTTTTGTTTACGTTGTATGTTGAGATTTTAATTTTTATCGATAGGTATACAAGCTTACTGGAACTTAGAGTTACATTTTTCCTCTATGATTGAACTGCTTCGCCTGCTTCCAGAAGCAGAGCTTAAAATGAATCTGTTTCTTTATATAGGCTGGCCTTCAAACCTCCCAATCAGGAGGTAAACATAATTGGCATTAAAGCATTAAGTTAATATTTATCCTGATGTTTTTATTTTATTAAATGAATTTATACGGTGTACAAGCATGAATCAGCATTACTTTTCTCTGGATAATTATTATAAGTATTTCATAGGTTTTGACGGCATTATCCTTACTTTCTTAATAATAAAAAGTTATCCAGCTGTTGTTAATTTAGCAACAAAAGATAGCTTTTTTATTCTGTTAGTAGGAGCATTTTGCATATTAATTGATAATTGGAATCGAAAATCAATAAAGTACAGGTTATACGTTGAGCTATATGAAAACGAGTATCAAGCTATTTCTGACTACAAGGCTGGTAAAATATTCATAAACTTAATTTTTTATGTAATCTCTATATATTTAGTATCTGGTTTATTTGGTGCACTCTGATACTTGCCAGTGTGACTTTCATGAAGGAGTTGATTCTTTAACCTGGGCTTGAGGACAAGGTTTTAATTAACTTAACTTAACTTAAATTACATTAAATTAAATTATATTAAATTAAATTACATTAAATTAAATTCCTTCTCTTCTATCTTTTTTATTTAAAAAACTCTAATTTTTATATTAGTCACATATAAATACAAGTACATCGGATTTTAATATGGGAGTTTTTATATTTCTCCTGGCTATATAATATAGGAAATAACGCAAAAAGGGAGTGGTATCTATGGCAGTAAGAAATCCAGTAGATTTGCTCGCACTTATACTTGTTATAGTGGGCGGATTAAACTGGGGGCTTGTAGGTCTCTTCGACTTTAACCTTGTAGATTATATCTTCGGGGCAGGAAGTACACTTTCGAGAATTGTGTACATAATTGTCGGGCTTGCGGCACTTTATACGATTTATTTCGCTACAAGAGCTGATACGTATCAAGCTCGTGAGGCTCCGGTACACCACTAAATTAAAAAATTGAAAAAGCTCCTTTGCGGTGTAATACTGTGAAAGAGACCTTAACCAGCGATGTTTTTTCAGAAGGCTGGATATGTTATTAAGATAAGGGGTTATTTTTATTCCTTTCAAAAATTTTATTCTTATTTTTTATCTTCATTTTTACTGATTTTAAGAGTAAAGTGGCTTTTGGGCTAGACTTATTAAATAATCATTCTTTTCTCGAGTTTAAACCTTATCCTTTATGCCTCCAGGGCAACAATGCAGCTTCAAATGCCAGAAAAGGTCCTATAAACAATCCTGCCCAGAACAAAAGCCCAGCTATTCCCAGGACAGAGAAGTAAAGCCGTTTTCTTGCGGACCCAGTGCCGTAACTTTCATCTTTGAGGCTTAAGGCTATTGCAATAACTCCAATGCCTACACTGACAAAAATTAAAATGAAAGTAATAACTACTTCTGAGGAAAATGAACTTTTACTCAGTGAGATCATCATCTGGAATATGTATGACATTCCTGTGCCAAGAAAGAAGAGGCCCGCAAGTATTCCTGAGATGCATGCAGTACTGAACCCGGCTACAGTTTCTCTTTTTAAGAAAATTGCTAGAAGCCCGACTGCAAGAATTAGCACAAGTGGAGTAAAAATCAAAAACAGTCCCTGGCCCTCCCAGCGGTAAATCTTTATCTGGTTCAAGGGTATGGATATCCATTCCTTCAAGGTAAAAGTTTCTTTGTATCCTAGAATTAACCCATAATTTCCTTCTCTTGAGATTTCTCTTTCCTGCAGACTTTTTTCATCTATTGTGTCTTCTCCTTTTCTCGAACTTGCTCCATCTATTGTATCTTCTCCTTTTCTCGAACCTGCTTCCTGTATTGCACCTACTGCAACGCAATATGTTCCACTTTCCGGAGCTTTGATATCGAGCTTAACAAGTGAGTAAAAGGCACTTGGGGTAAACCCTTCGTATACAGGGCTCTCGGGCAAGCTGTAGGAAAGCACTTTTGCCCCATACCCTTCGGGCATTTTCAATTTTTCGGGTACTTTTCCTTCTTCCGTAAGTCCCGGCCCGATAAGAATCAGGCTTGGGATAAAACCCTTATTTCCATCTTCAACGGGAATAGTGAGTCCGAGTACAATTCTTTCTCCTTTTTCTACATTAAAACTGTAATACCGAAGATCTCCAGAAACAAGCTCTCCATAAAGCACCCTTGATTTCGAAGGGTCTTCAATATGGATTGCTGTTTCAGGACTTTTTCCTCCCCCTCCGAATACTGGCACGTGGGCAAGCGCAGGAGCGGATAAAAAGTATATAACAACTAGTAGAAAAATTCCAGAAAACCAGAGTGTGCCCTGTCTCATGGACTATGTTTTCTCAAATAGTATGTAAATATGTATAAGAATAAAGAATCAGACATAGAACATAGGTATTAATTTTCGTGTTAAGTAAACTCTTCTTCTCCGATAAACCTTTCTTAGATGTGCCAGGAATTCATCTTATGAGAATCTGGGACATACCTCCTGAGAAGATGTGCAGGCAGCATCTTCTAGGGGAACACCGTGAGTTACATGCTCTCTGGTCTATAATTACCAATAACAAGAAAGCCTATGCACACCATCCAGAGACCATGCGCTGGAGGGGAAAGCTCAAAGCGCTCTACCTGAGGCATGAAGCTCTGGTCGAGGAAATGACAAGACGAGGTTACAAACACCACACTCCTCTTGACCCTGCCCTTGCGACAGGAAAAGCTGTTCAGGACGAGTTTGTGGATTCTTATGAAGAACAGGTCCGGCTCCTTAAAGAAAGAGGGTGCGATTGCAGGGTTTGAATTAGAATCTTTCAGGAAAATTCGGATTCAGCTTTCCTACCAAGAGATTCTTTTTCTTCTGCTGAGAATGTTTTTTCGATTATAAGAGAAAAGAGAAGAAATAGTGGAACGCATACTGCTATCCGAATTGCCGTGAACCTGGCTCCCATATATGAAATCTCATACAATAAAAGGGGAAGTTTTGCAGTGGACCATACTCCCAGGAAAAACAAAACATACGCCAGTTTTGCCTTTTTCTTTATAAGGAGCATTGCAATGGGAAAGGCAATATAAAGGGGACCAGCGGCAGCAGAACCCAGAAATAGAGCTGTAAGCACTCCTTTAAGTCCCGAAGCTTCCCCCATATACCTAATAAAAGTCTCTTTAGGAACCCAGGCATCCAGCAAGCCCATGAGGACGAAAATAGGAGGAATCAGGCCGAGCATTTCCTTCATATTTGATAAGGATATATTGAAGGCCTTTATGCCTTCAGTTTTGTCTGTAAAGTATAAGGCTATTATAACAAAAGCAAAGACTATTACAAACCTGAATTTTTTTACTACGGCAAATGCTCTCGTTTTTATACTCCTATTTTCTGATCTGGCAGTTAGCCTCCCTGAGTTCATGCTGGAACGTATGGATTTCATATTCGGGTTTTCGAGACCGGTGTTCATACTGTCAGCATTGATGTCAGTGTTCATTATTACATCAACTTCCAGATCACCATTGTGAAGACTAAAGATATTACCAGTGCAGATGCATTTCTCAGAATTGCCATACGTTTGCTGAAATACTTGATCTCCAGAGGCAGGGTTACAACTCCTACTGCCATAAGGGAAGAAACAAAGGCTGCAATCTGTGCGTATCCTGCTCCGGCATCAAGAAGGGTAGCCCCAAGCGGAAAAGCAACAAAACCCGGAATCATTGTAATGGATCCTGCTGTTAGCGAGAGAACTACCCCGAAGAAGCCTGAATTGGAGCCTATAAGCTTTGATATAATATCTGGACTTAAGATTGCTAGGGTAATTCCTGCAAACATCATAACTGAAAGGATTTCCGGGAGAATACCTGAAAAAGATTTCCAGGCTTTCAGGAGAGCGATTTTTGTTCTTTTCTTATCCTTCAAGTAAGAAACGGTAAGGAAAATAAATGCTAAAGCATAAAAGTATGTACTGTTCAGGAGAACCCCTCCATTCTGTATTTACAGGAATTCCAGGGCTTCAGTTTTGTAACTTTTCGTAAGTTTCCAGGAAAAAATCCAGGTCTCTTTTTCTCCTTTCAATATCCTGCTTGAGTTCACCCAACTTTTCGATTCCTTTTTGGGTTATCTTATACCATTTTTTTGCTGGGCCTGGTTCTGAAGTGTCCCAGTATGCTTCAACTGCTCCCTCTTTTTCCAGATCGTTAAGTGCCCTATAGAGCGCAGGAGTATCTATCAGATTGAAAGGCATTTCTTTGTCAAGTCTCTTGAATAAAAGGGCTCCATAAGCGGATTTCTGTGCCAGGAAGAGCAGTATAAATGAAGGTGTATGACGGAAGTATGTGTTTCTGGGCATAACAACACGTTTGATTCTTTTTAGGGGATTGGAGATTTTAGTTTTATAGCAGTTCGATTTATATTCAGACAATATCTAGGTGTTAATTACACTAAGATATTAATTACACTAAGATACTAATTACATCATGATATTAATTACATCAAAGTGTAACTTACACTAAGATGTTTTTGTATATATGCTTTCTGCTTTAAACTTGAGTTTTATTCTCCTATTCTGTTATTCTCTTTTAAGAAAAGAAATCAACTATATATAGATACCGATAACTTAATATTCTATTATCTCTATTAATATAGAGAGACATATTTTATAAGAAAAATAAAATTCAAAGATTTGCCTTAGTAAAAAGGGAAAGTCTAAAACCTTCTGTAATGTCTGAAACCCCGTGTTTTTGTTGTCTGGCGGGAGAATTCGATGAAACTTGTACTTGACGAAGAAGAAACCTGGATTATTGAATGCATAAAAGAAGCCCATATAGATTGCGGGTTCCATGTTCGAGACGTTATAAAAAAAGCAAAAGCAAGATATGGATTATCCAGGTCAACAGTATACGAAATTGTTAGTTATCTGGAGTTTCACGGCTTGGTAAAAACGAATAAATCTGGCAATCGGGAACTCGATCAAAGTATTTCCTACTTTGTAACATGTCCTGTGTGCGGGAAGGAAATTCCTGGTAATGAGTATATTCTAGAAAATGGAAAGTCAATATGTGAGGACTGCTATCTGGAAGAGCACCAGAGAATCAAGTTTGCAGATCCTATGGCTGTACGTTCTAAAAAACTCTTTAGAAAAAATCATGGTCTGGAAGGCACAGAAGGTCTAACAGACATTCAAAAAGAACTTTATAAATTTATACAGGTAGAAGGAGGGGTTACGCCTGAAAAAATCTCTAAACTTTTTGGGCTTACACCCCAGGAAGCTAGGAACCAGCTTGCAATATTAAGGCACTGTGAGCTTGTGAAATGGCGGAAGATAGGAGATGAAATCTGTATTGTGCCTTTTGATTCTTAACTTATTATAAAATTAACTTACTATAAAAATATCTCTGTTGAGGAAGTGAAATCTTGACAGAAAGAATTGACATGAATGAAAAGACAAAAGTTATGGCTGAACAACTTCCAAAAGTAATGGATGCACTCTCTGGGCTCCATTCTGAAGTTATTAAGGATGGAGCATTAAGTGCCAGAACAAAAGAACTCATGATGGTTGCAGTTGCAGTATCTCTGCGTTGTGAATACTGTCTATGGAAGCATGTTCCTGAAGCTGTACGTTTGGGAGCAACTCGTGAGGAGATCCTTGAGGCTGTCAGTACTGCCATAGTAATGGCTGGTGGGCCTGCAGTAGCGTATGGATCTGTGGTGGTTCTTAAAATTCTGGATGAATTGAATGTTTAAAGAACTGAGGTGAAATATTGACCGACGAGATAACTAATCCTGTAAAATGCCACATTTGTGGATGTGAACTGGAAAAAGAAGATTGCATAGAAGAGGAAGGCAAGGTTTTCTGTGAAGATTGTTTTATAGAAGCTCACCACAAAATTCAGGTCTGTGATCCCTGGGCAGCTTATTCCAAGAAATTCTTCCGGAAGGAAGCCGGGCTTGAAGGTACAGAGGGTCTGACTGAATTACAAAAAGCCATCTATGAATTTATCGTCTCCAGCGGTGGAGCAAGAAAGGAAGAAATTGCAAAAAAGTTTCAAATATCCCTTCTGGAAACCGAGAACCAGTTTGCTATTATGAGGCATTGTGAGCTGTTAAAAGGGCAAAAAAGAGCAGATGGTGTGTACCTTGTACCTTTTGAGAGTTAATAACTCCAAAAAGGCTTTGTTTTAGCTCAGGTTAAAAATAAAGTAAATTGTCTTCTTACATATTCTAAAACTGATATGTGTACCCAGGAAAGTTGCTTAAAGATTAATTAACCTATTTTTCTTTTATAACATCATGGCTATATACATTTTTACTTACTGAATCTCTCAAAAACAGAATCTTATTTATTTTATTAATCAGAACGAAAATCAAACTATTGATTTCCTT
>NZ_LZPK01000118.1:0-6122 GCF_001729375.1 Methanosarcina sp. A14
ATCTTACTACACTTAACATCTCTTCGAATCGATTAACTTCATTGCCGTCGGAAATTGCAGAGTTGAAAAATCTTACTACACTTAACATATCTAGTAATGAATTAACTTCACTGCCATCGGAAATCACAGAGTTGAAAAATCTTACTATACTTAACATATCTTCAAATCAATTAACTTCACTGCCACCGGGAATCGCAGAGTTGAAAAATCTTACTACACTAGATATATCTTGGAATCAATTGATTTCGCTACCGCTTGGAATCGCAGAGTTGAAAAATCTTATCACACTTAACATGGCTTGGAATCAATTGACTTCGTTGCCGCCGGGAATCACAGAGTTGAAAAGTCTTACTACACTTTACATGTTTTGGAATCAATTGACTTCGTTACCGCTGGAAATCACAGAACTGAAAAATCTTACTAGACTTGACATATCTCGTAATGAATTGACTTCGTTGCCTTCGGAAATCACAGAACTGAAAAATCTTACTAGACTTGACATATCTCGTAATAAATTGACTTCGTTTCCTCCGGAAATCACAGAACTGAAAAATCTTACTACACTTATCCTCTCTGATAATCAATTAAGTTCGCTGCCGCCAGAAATATTAGAATTAGGTATAGATATTGAGTGGGAAGGTAATTCGGCAGAAAAAGGAATATTCTTAGAAGGAAATCCTCTTGAAAATCCTCCAATAGAGATTGTAAAACAGGGCCGTGAGGCAGTTATCAATTATTTCAAGTCATTTGAAGGTGAAAAGAAACCGTTAAATGAAGTTAAAGTTTTGCTGGTAGGAGATGGAGAGGCGGGCAAAACCTCACTGGTGAAGAGAATTTTTGGGGAAGAAGTTGATGGTAATGAGTCACAAACTCAGGGAATCAATATCAGGAAGTTGGCAATAAATAATGGAGATCGAGAAATCAAGGCTAATTTCTGGGATTTTGGTGGGCAAGAAATCATGCACGCCACTCACCAGTTCTTTTTGTCAAAAAGGAGTCTTTACATTCTGGTGTTGGATGGAAGAAAAGATGAGAAGCCTGAATACTGGCTTAAACTCATAGAAAATTTCGGTGGAGATTCCCCTGTTTTAGTTGTGATTAATAAAATAGATCAAAATCCAGCTTTTGAACTAAACAGAAAGTTCCTGGGAGAAAAATATTCGTCAATAAGGGGATTTTACAGGCTATCCTGCAAATCAGGAGAAGGAATTGAGGAATTTCTAAAAATTCTTGAAGATGAATTAAAGACGGTTAAACATCTTGAAATTAAGTGGCCTATAAGCTGGTTTAATGTAAAGAGTAGGCTTGAAGAAATATGCCCGAGCTGTCCTTCGACTAAAGTCAATGGAGACTGTGAGCACTGTAATTTCATCGAATATAAACAATATGAAACAATGTGTGATGAAGAAGGAATAAAAAGTGAATCAGCACAGAACACCCTTGTTGATTTCCTTCATGACTTAGGTGTAATACTTCATTTCAGAGACATACCTCTATTAAATACATATGTTTTAGAACCTCAATGGGTTACTAATGCTGTATATAAAATCGTTAACTCAAGGGAAATTGCCGAATCTAAAGGAATTCTAAAACCTGACAGCATGCTTCCTGAGATATTAAAGAAGAATACTGAAGCAGATTTTTGTTATCCTCCCTATCAATATGGTTTTTTTGTTAGTTTGATGAAAAAATTTGAATTATCTTACGATCTTGATGATAACACTGTTCTCCTTCCTGCCTCGCTGGAAATTCAGGAACCTGATTTTGAATTTGATTACGAAGGAACTCTAAGGTTTGTAATAGACTATGATTTTCTTCCTCCTTCGGTAATGCCACGTTTCATCGTAAAGATGAATAGGGATATAAAAGATGATCTGCGCTGGCGCACAGGTGTGGTTCTGGAGAACAAAGGTTACCATTCTACTGCGGTGATCAGAGCAGACATTGAAGCAAAGAGAATAAGCATTTACGTAAATGGGAACCAAAGAAGGGACTATTTCTCAGTTATCCTACAGATGTTTCGGGAAATAAACAATAGTTTCGAAAAATTAAAAGCAATAGAAAAAATTCCATTGCCTGATAATCCAGAAGTGACTGTAAGCTATGATCACTTAATCAAACTGGAGTTAAAAGGACGTGAAACTTATATGCCCGATGGCTCTGATGATGAATATAATGTAAGTGATCTTCTTGGAACAGTAATTAATAGAAGTAACGAGAGAGCACTACTGGAAGAAATACTGCGAATAGCAGAAATGAATGGAAGCAATGGGAATGAAATACTGAAAATACTTCGAAAATTACAAGAAATAGAAGAAGAATCTGATACTGAAGATACTCTGCTGGAAAAATTAAACAAAATTGTTATGGCTGAACCCAACTTTTATGGCGTTGGGCTTAGGTTAAATGAAATAATGAAAATCTACTTGAAAAGTAAAAAATCAAAAAAGTGGTAATTAATCTATATTCAGATATGCTCTTGCGTGATATGATTTAGATCATTTGAAAAGCCTGTATATTCATTTTTTATGTCTTTGTCTATATTCTTATTTAGGAAAAGGCCGGTCGCCTGCGACGACCGGTGAGAGCCTGAGGCTATAAGAACCGATTTTCTCTGGCGGTTCTAGTATAATTAAGTAAAAAGTGAATCTTTTTTGTGCAGAACTTTTAAACATTATTTCATTTGTTAGTTAATGTTTTTGAAAAAAGATTATCAGTTCAAAATCTCAAACTCTGACCAGTATAGCCATATTCGCTATCCTGAACCGTTTTTTCCCGTTCGACGTAGGAGAGCGGCTTTTCCCGCAAAAAATACAAAATATAGGGGAAACTAATGAATAAAAGCCATTGTGGACACCTGTAAAAACCTACCTGTAGAAAGAAATATGAAGATTCCTTCTTTTAACCCTTAAATAAATCAAATAACTAATCAGAAACAGTTAATCAGGAACCAATGATTTTTACCTAATTTCTTTACATTCTGGCATCTTCGACCTTTCTTTACCTTCCCGCATCCTCTATCTCAAACTTTACATCTCGTTTTGCAAGCTCTTTTATAATCTCTTCCATAAATACCCCAGGACCCGGCGCATGTCTATGGTGGAATTCCTTGACTTTGCCTGGCTCTCCGCCAACGCTGGTTATTTCCACGCCGCATGAAGGGCTTTTCGGGACGCCTAGAATTTTTATTTTTACGCCGCTTGCTGCAAGGTCTTCGAGCAGGTCTGCAAAATGGGTAAAGATTTCTCTGCAAAACCGCCGGTAAGCAGGATGGTCAAGCTGATCTTTAGTAATTTCCCGGCGCTTCATTCCGAAAAACGTCGCTTCCGGGCAGGGGAGCTGGATAACGTTTGCGCCTCGCGTATCAATAGGCTGGGCTGGTTTTACTCCTTTTACTCTTGCAAGGGGGTTGAGCAGGCAGTGGCCTATGACCAGGACTTCTTCGGTTTCGCCGCCGTCAGAGGGTTTTTCAGAAACGTGGGAGCACTCGTAATTTTCCAGCTTTTTCATATCCTCACCTGTATTTCGCTTAATAACATTTTTCTCGCGTCTTCTGTTTCTTCTACAGCTTTGACAATGGGTCACAGAATATTCTTTCTCTGCTTTCAGGAGGCAGTAAAAGGGGTGAGTGTTTTTAAAATCATTTCCTCACCCCTTAAGTAGTACTGCAGTTTCGTCTTTCATTCCGTCAAGAGTTAATCCTGCTAAGACTCAATCCTGTCAAGAGTAGCTTTGAAACTCTCCAGATGATCACCTTCTTCTAAGCAGGTACACTCCAGTAAGCCCGATTACTCCGTAAATCATTTCAAAGCCTGGAATACCTTTATTTTCTTCTTGCTCAGAAGGTTGCTCAACACCTGTTGTTGCGTTTCCAGTGTTGTTTCCAATATTGCCTCCAGTATTAGTACTGAGGTTTTCAGTATCAGGTTCAGTCTGTGTTTCATTTCCGGCTTCCTCTGGTGTTGCTCCGGTTATTGCAAAGAATGAGAATTCCGAGGGGTGTGCCGTGAAATACAGATATTGGCCGTCTTCTTTTAACAGGGTCGCTGGTAGTTGTGACCATTTTTTGTCACTGTAGCTATTGAGCATGATTGAATTCTGGTTGATCTTCTTATCCTGCAGCCAGGACTTTTCAATCTTGAAGCATAGTTCAGGGTTTTCAATATTCTTTGAGGTAGCAAATCCTGAGTTTCCGACCCAGAGGTTGAAGTACTTATAGACCTCACCCGAGTTCAGTTCTGAAACCAGAGTTGATTTTCCTTTGAGTTGTTCGGCAATGGCTGTAATCTTACCTGCAGTCTTCTTTGCATCAAAGCTGACATACACAACACAGGTTGCGTTATTTGGGAAATCAAACATTACAGACTTTCCGTTTAAAACCTGTGCCTGCGAAAGTTCCTTGACTTGAACGTTAGTTTGAGGTTCAGGGGAACCACCGCCGCCACCGCTACTTCCACTGCTGTGGCTGCTTCCACCAGAAGTGCCATCTGAACCGCTATCTGAACTGTCGCCAGAAGTGCCATCTGAATTGCCATCTGAATTGCCATCTGAATTGCTATCTGAATTACCATCAGAACTGCTGCTATTATTACCTACGACTTCTTCTGAAGGAGGCTCTGTTACGTTATCGGAAGGAGTAACTGTTGAATTAGTTGATGCCGGAGGTTGCTCAGGCGTTGAAGAATTCGACGTTGCAAGAGCTGCATAGTCGATTTCATTTTCGCTAAGGGTTGCTGTCTCCTCTGCTATGCCGTCTCCGTCTACATCGTAATGTGTTTGAGAAAAGCCTGTTCCATCAGGTTTAGCCCAATAGTTTCCTGCAATATAGGGGCCACCTATAATGTTTTTTCCTGTTGTTCTGGTAGTGTTCCATATGTTAGGGTAGCCATAATAGCCATCAAAAATTACATTTACTGTGTTATTGAAATAATTGTTATAGATTTTGCTACTAGCATCTGCTTTATCGTAAAGCCCACATTTCTTGTTAAAACTTATAGTATTACCGGCAATATCAGCGCGGCCTTCGTACAGCAGGGCTATACCCTGATCATTTTCTGTAATTGTGTTATTCTCAATTTGGGAATTTCCTGAATCTCCCACAACGACTCCTATTTCACAGTTAGAAATCCTGTTGTTTTTGACAGTAGCACCGTAATAACATTCCCCAACAGAAACTCCTGATTCACAATTTGAAATTTCATTATTATCTATAGTAAAAGTAGAGTACAGATTTGTGTCAATGCCTGTACCATAATTCAGGATTTTATTTTTTTCAATTATGCAGTTAGAGAACTGACCGAGATTTATTCCATAAGAAGTATCAGTACCTTTTAGGGTAAAACCTTTAATGGTTATCTCCTGTGCATCACCTGTTAGGTAAAAACCATTTCCTTGAATTATCGTGTCTTCAGGATTGCCTGATTGAGACATAATAACCATATCATATGTACTGAGAGTAACATTCTCATAATAAGTACCAGGTTCTACAATTATAGTGTCTCCGTGCGTTGCATTATTCACAGCTGACTGTATTGATTCACCATTGTGCACTATTATTTCAGCTGCAGCACCTATTCCAGACGCTGTTATAAATATAAAAATTGCTAATAATAATGCAATAAAGCGATTTTTCATTTCCTACATCTCCAATTTAAAGTCACTTTATTATTTTTGATATATAAGTTATATTATAAGGTACATCTTGAATCTTAATAAGTTTACAGGTCTTCAAAAACAATGAAAAAATATTTTTTATTTTAAAACAAGCACATATAGTGAAATTGCTTGAAAATCATTCTCCTACTAACGAAAACAATTGATTAAATGGGAGTTTTAAACGAAAGATGGGGTGACTTTCGGGGTTCCAGTTTGATGATTCGGAGATTTAGGAGATTTAGGAGATCTGAAAGAATCGGAATTGATGGTGACTTCACTACCTACATGAATCCAAGTGTACTGATTCCAAAATAAATCTCTTTTTTGGCGGGAAAGTCGTTAATTAACAGACAGATCAACTATTGTCGAGTCATCCACTAAGTATCGTATAATTGAGTCCTTGATAATTGATTCAATACTATGTCTTTCAATTAGCCTTTACCTGGTCTTCACTTGGCTTTCACTTG
>NZ_LZPK01000119.1:0-6707 GCF_001729375.1 Methanosarcina sp. A14
AGTCTTATTTTCATACCAGATGCCTACTTCCTTATTTGTCACAAGGCCTGTAACGCTGTCAAAATCGTCTCCGCCTACCTGGACATTGTTCTGGTACTGATACGAAAGATCGAGATTCAGGGGATATATACCTGCAGGAGTGTCTTTATTAATCTCAACTGTAAACTGTGTGGGGCTTGCACTTTCTTTTCCCTGCATGAGAGTCCCAGCTTCTTGGGCTCCAGATTTAACTTTAATGTTAGGGTTATCAGATTTAAGGGTTGCAAGAATGCCTACTGCCATCGTAGCCTGCGCTTCATACTGCATCTCTGACTGTTGAAGCATTTCATCTGCATAATTTCCAATATCTGCATCTTTTTCAGATTTAAAGCCGGAAATTTCACCCTTGTTCATCATATTTATATTAAGAGTTGCAGTATCTCCTCTAGAGAATTGTTTGTCTCCAACAAGTGTTGCATTAAGGTCAGGCCCTCCGTATACTGAGTAGTAGTTTTTACTAATATCAAAATTTTCGGGTAAAGCTGCCTCTGCTGGTAGGACTGCAGAACAAAGGATTAGAAGGGTTATGACAGTAATAAATAATCCATTTTTATTCATTTTCATCACCTAATACATTCTCATCATTCTGATTTCTTTTCCGGTGTACGCTTACTATCTGGTAAAGGGCGATAACTATAATCAGTAAAATCGCTATTCCTGTTATGCTAAATTTTTGTTCTGTAGCTTCAAGAGGTACGTTCACTTTCATACCTTCTGACAAAGTAGTGTCTCCATCTTTGTCAACGTATTTTATTTCACTGTTGACTCCATACTTTTTTACAATTGCATCCTGATCTGCCGAAATTTCGAAACTGGCAGTCTTTTCTTTTCCGGGACCTATATCTCCTATTCTTACTATGGATTTCTCTGTGCTCAGAGGGCTCATAACAATAATTCGGGCTAAAGCATCTTTTGCTACGGTTTCTCTTGTATTTTTATAAGTGACCTCAATAACTTTAGTTTCACCCTGAACAAGGCTTCCTGAAACCTTAGTTACTTCAAATTTAGGTTCGTCTTTTATAGAGATTGGTATTCTGAGCGTTTCTGTCTTTGTTTTGTACTCTCTTGCAAACTCTACACCCGTAAGCCCTAGATTTATTGCATCTGCAGTTACAGTTTTGACATTTGCCGGATATTGATAGGTCACTGGCAGGAGAAGTTCATAATTCCCGGCGGGTGCATCGCTATCTATTTTGATTATGTAGCTAAGGGTTGCTGTATTTCCTGTTTCAAGTTCTTCAACGTTCTGGAGGCTGGCTGCGGACTCTACTTCAACGTATTTTGTTTCCGATTGAAGAGTAGCCTCGATATTTTTTGCAGTAGTAGCTCCTTTTTCTTTTTCCAACTCCGCAAGTGCAATTGTTTCCTCAGTGGAGTCGTTTATCCTTTTCTGGTTTGCATTCAGCCTTTGAAAACCGGATATGACTCCATTATTTGCGATTTTTATCTGCAGATCTGCAGTTTCCCCTCTTTCAAACTCAGTATCTCCTGTAATTGACGCCTGTATTACTGGCGATCCGTAACTCTTGTAGTAATCTACAGTATATCCATGATCTAGAGCGATGAAGTTGGTTTCGTCCTCCTCCCCTAGGGCTGGGAATGCAGTTACTGAGAGAACTGAAAGAAGAACTGCAATTACAAAGAATGTGTTAATTGTCTTCTGTAGCCTGTTTTTTTGGGGTTCCTTCATTGGGTATCGGCCCCCTTGACATTATTTGCTTTTGCTTGTGAAGCCTGTATTCCTCTCCTCTTTTCCCTCCAGGTATCCATCAATACAATAAAAGGCGGAAATACCATGAAGGTTGCAATAAGGACAAGTACGATATCAATAACTGTCACTGTTCCAAAGTCACCTATTAAAGGAAAAGGAGATATTGTCAGAGCTGCAAACCCACCAATAACCGTCGATCCTGAAGCGAGGAGTGCAGCACCGATGTTTTCACTCGTCCTGTGTATAGCTTGCAGAGGATCTGCTCCATGATCCTTTTCTTCAAAATATCTTTCCATCATGAGGACTGAGTACTCACAACCTATTCCAATGATCAGTGCCCCCATAGTTGCAGTCATAGGGGTGTATAGAATTCCAAGAAACTTCATTACTAGCCCTGACCAGCCAGTTACGATAAACATTGGAATAATAGCAGCGAGAGCTTTTAGCCAGTCTCTGTAAACTACCAGAAGTCCTCCCAGAACAAGGAACAGCCCAAGGTAGGTCATTAGAATTCTTCCATCTGTAAGCGCACCCAGAACTTCAATGTAAACCACCGGGTTACCTGTGATCGTAACTGTGACGCCTGGAGGAACCTGCATCCACTGGATATCCTTGTCTATTATTCCGGTTAACTCTTCAATACCTGTAGTCTCTATGTCGGACACGGCATTTCCAATGTTTAAATTTAAGAGAAGCATATTTCTGCCATACACATAGCGGTTCTTTTGGGATTCCGGAATTTCATTGTATATTGCCTCTATTTCGTCTCGGGTTTCCGGGATTGTACCTCCATTATACTCTTTTATGAGAGGCACAATGCTTAAAGTGCTTTCAATATGCTGCCTTTGAGTTTCATGTTCACTGAACCTGTCAATCCACTCCAGAACTTCAGGATCAGCATTATCCTTTACTTTTATTATGAGGTTAAGTGTATCAGTTCCCCCCGTAATATCTTTCATATGGTTCAGGTCCATAAGGGCTGGCAGATCCCGGGGAGCAAAAGATGTTGTATCCGTCTGGGCACCCACTGACTCATCGGCATATATACCTCCGATACAGAGCAGAGTAGCTATCCCGAGTATCAATAAATTATTCTTTATTGAAAAATTATTAATCTTTTCAAGAAAGTGTTTTACCAGATTGTTTTTTGGCTTCCCGGAAGAAACATGGTCTGCATTTGTTTCTGTTGGTTTTGGTTCGTTTTTTCCTTTTTTTGACTTGAGATTTTTTGAGAAATCGTCAAAAATATAAACTGTGACTACCCCGACAAACATGGCTGCTAAGTAGCACATTAATATACCGATCGTGAGAAGTTTGCCAAAATCCTGGATCATTGGTACAGTAGACGTAAAAAGGGAGAAAAATCCCAGAGCGGTCATGGTAAGAGCTATGAGTACAGCAGGTCCTGTGTGTTTTATTGTTGATATAATGGCCTTTGACTTGTTTCCTTCTTTATGCAGCTCTTCTTCAATTCTGTTATGGAACTGAATAGCATAATCAATACCAAGCCCTATTAGTACCGGGAAAGCTGACATGGAAACCATTGATAGGGGAATTCCCAGAAAGCCCATAGCTCCAAAAGTATAAACAATGCCTAGTAGAACCACTGGTAAAGGAAGGAGGCACCAGCGAACATGCCGGAAAACAAGACTTAATACAATTACCATAAAAACGGCAGCAAGTCCCAGCAATGGTCCCATACCGGTGCTCATCGCCTCGCTCATTTCAATCTTATAGGCTGGATCACCTGTTACTATGAGATTGTAAGAAGGAGGAAAATCAGAAAATTTGACAGCTTCTTCGGTTTCCGTTATTATTTCTTTTTGCTTATTATCTGTGCTGGACCCGGCCATCGTTAAATAGATCACCATATGTGTATGATCAGGAATTAATGTTCCAAATGTAGCCGGATTTCCATCAATAATTTCCTTGATCTCCGCGTCGGTATCGGGAACCTGGGACCTCCCTGTATTCTGATAATTCATTTCCTTTATAATAGAAGCCGGACTTGTGACCCCAACAATTCCTTCTGTTGACTCTAGTTGGTGTTCAAGCCGGTCTACAGATTTCATTATGTCTGCAGACTCTACATCGTTCCCTTCTACCATCACTATAATGGAGTTGGTTCCAAATATGTTTGAGTAAAGGTGATCATAATCCTGATACAGTTTCGAATCTTTGCTTACAAAGGTTTCCGTTCCTGATTCCATAGTAATTTTCTGTGCACCTTGCACTGATATCAAGATGAGAAGAAAAAAAATCAGAAGTATGGTCATGCGGTTGTTATGGACAAATACTCCAAGTTTTTCAAAAACACTTTTAATAGCACATCCCTCACATTACTTTTTTGGGAGATAGTTGTAAAGTACATATGAGCCTACAACTAGCGATTGCTTCCAAAGGCTCTGTGCTGATTCAACTCCGCCAATGCATATCTTTCTTAAAATCATCATCGTCTAGACTGATTCAACTCCGCCAATGCATATCTTTCTTAAAATCATCATCGTCTAGAATCTGTGTGAATAATCCTCGGTATCATATTGATCTATTAAACTAAGGGTTTCGTTGAAGACTCTATCAAAATAATCACAACACTCAAGCCCTTTATCTGTCAGGGAGACAAGAATTTTTCTTCGGCCTTCCGAATCATTTCCCGAAAAACTATCCCTTTCTTTTCCAAATCATCAATCATTAGGGTTACACTGCTTATCCGTACCGGTGTAATTTCTAATAGTTGAGGGCGTAATCTTACCTTCCAAGCCTATTATCTTGATCACCTTGGGTTGATTCGTGCTCAGTTCTCTGAACTTATTCATGATTTTTTTCTGGAAACGCTGGTCAAAAATTATGCTCTCAAGAACATCCCTTTTCATAAAGAGAAATGTCTTCTTCAACGTTGTTTCATCTCATATTTTTATACCACTAGTCCTTCTACAACTGGTTTTAGATGGGAAAAATTTTTCATATCTAAAATTCACATCAATTTCAGTTTTAATGGATATTTAGCCTCCAAGATCTGATATTTAATTTGAAATGTAAACAATATCAATAGTTAAATTTCTAACTATTGATATTATCAATTAATTTATTGTATTTTAATCTTGTGGCCAATACATACAACAAAATTGCATACTGCTAATTTACAAAATTTTAAGTTTTAACTATTGAGAAAATTTTTGTATCCTGAAATTATTTCGTAGATTCAAAACTATTTGAAAGTCTAATGCGTGATACAGCAGCAAGCAACGTAAAAGATTAAATGCTGAGAGTAAATTTACGCTTCATTTTGGTAATATTGAATAATGACTCAGTTCCAAAATCTAGTGATATTTGATTCAAAAAGAAATACAAAAGAAGAAAAGAAGCTTTACGAAAAACTGGTTACAAAGTTTAAGTCTTTGATTAAAAATTGTGGAGGACTTAGGCCTATTAGATTTCTCATAGAAGATGTGTTAAACTAGCCAAAAAAACATGCAATATGGAGAATTTACACCGATATACAATGCGTTCTGTAATAAAATACTGTTCTATGGCTGTATTTTTGACAGAAACAGTTATAGATTTCTTTATCAATGATAAAAATAGATTAAAACGCCTGACTGAAAGTTAAGAAAAAAAGCATCATATAACATTTAGAACAAGGTCACAGCCATATAAATCGGATAATTGCTCCAATGTTAGGTTTAAGATCTGGCATCGAGGGATTTCGTGGTTTCGAATCACATCTCTTGCACTAAATTCGTGGGTTATAGATAATCCAGATTTTTTGTACACAACTCCAGAAAAGAAACAGTATCATTTTTTAAAAACTTTAAGCTTAAAATTAATTTTAAAGTTATACGAATTCGTTTTGATGTTATATTTTTAGAATATTATTCAAAAAGATGGGAAACAATTCCAGATAACGCATCTATTAGCAGGGATGGAAAAGATTTATTTGCAAAAACTTTTAATTAATATATTAATATATTAATATATTAGTACTTTGGGGATGCCATGGACGGATAAGAGATGACCGCTATATTCGGAGAATTACTGAGCTTTGATCAAGAAAACGGTCCTGAGATCAGGCTGAGGGTTTTTGGAGATGAGTTCTACGCTCGCTATGAAACGGAAGAAGGATATACCGTAATTTACGATGAAACTCTAGGAAAATTCACATATGCCAGACTAAAAGATGGTTACTTTGTTTCCAGCGGAGTTGATTTAAGCCTTAATCCACCATCTGGACTTGAAAAGCATCTAGAAGAATCAGATGAAGCGCGCATGCAAAAGGCCGAAAAAAGATTCTTCCGACATTAACTGCCATAATAAAAATCAATTAGCATCATTCATTTCCATCAATCCTATTATAGTCACGAGCATAAATAATGCAACTACTCAAGAAGGTACAATGAGTTTTTGTTGCAATAATTACAGGCATGACTATCTGTAAATTAATATCTAAATTATCGGCTTTATAGAAATCCTTTATTTGATGCAAATTTGATTTCTTCTCTAATTAGAACATAAATTTTTTTGGAGCATACCCTTTATCCATCACGATATTGTGATTTTCTTGTCCTGTTCGATTGTCTTATGAGAGCATTTATGAGACATTTGCATGTTTGACTTTATGATCTGTTTTTGGACTAATCTCCCATCTTAATATTACCTTCTTTTTCGTCTACTGAAACTGAAGTTTTCAGAAAGCTTTTTCGAAGCTTCTATGATCTACGAGAGTAATAATAACTTGATTAAGAACTCATAATTCTATTGCACAAAACCGTAGTAATAGATATATCGTCTCCACGCTACTAAAAAAGCTTTAGATTTCTTGGAAAAATGAGGTTAAATATAAAAGAAAAAATTCTCGATACAAACAACCGATTCCATGCGTCTTCGGTTAAGTGAGGAATCGTGAAAAATTGCGTCAATTTCCTCAACAGTTACTAAATATTTTAATAAATTCTGAGCT
>NZ_LZPK01000120.1:0-6155 GCF_001729375.1 Methanosarcina sp. A14
AAGCTAATTTGAGATTCTCTGCTTTAATTTCATAGAATAGTATAACTTATATATACATCGACACTTATTAACCAGAAAAACCTGCGTAATCGTTTAAAATTGGCTCCGTAATTGAGCTGATTTATCACGACTTTAAATACTTTAAGCTTGTCAAGCTTCTATTATCGGAATTCTTCTACATTTGAAGATCTCAGAATAACTATTGAATCTGAATGGTGAGGACAACTTGGTTTCGGAGACATTAAAAAATCAAATAGACCGGTTCCTGCTGGCTCTCGGTTTTTCCCTTATGATTGGGATTATGGTTCTTGGGCAGGGTTTCAGGGAGGCTGTCGGGGAAGTAGTAGGGATTTTAATGAATCCCATACTTGCTCTGGTCGGGCAGGAGAATTTCTTTCTAATTCTTTTGGTAATGGCGTCTATTACTGCTATTTACTCATCCCTTATCCAAAAATACACAATTGACTGGGACCTCATGAGGAATACCCAGGAACGTATGAAGGTTTTCCAGAAGGAATTCCGGGAGGCACAGCTTTCTCAGAACACTTATATGCTTAAAAAACTGGAAGAACAACGCCAGGCAATGATGGAAGACCAGATGAAGATGTCCAAGCAGCAGTTCAAGCCTATGGCTTACATCAGTATTATTTCCGTTCCTCTCTTCATGTGGGCTTATTATTACATCAGCGGGCACGGGAATGCCACGATGGTTTTTCCTTTCTGGGGTAAACAGTTGTTGACAACCCATGCTTTTTGGTACTTCCAGAACTGGTTATACTGGTACTTTATTTGTTCTCTAGGAGTTAGCCAGTTTATCAGAAAGGCACTGGATATCGGTGGGGTCTGATGCGGATAACAGTTAGCGGGCTTCCCGGAAGTGGGACAACAACGGTTTCAAAGCTTCTTGCAGAATACTATGAACTTGAACTGATCTCCTCGGGTGAAATTTTCAGGAGGATAGCCAGGGAGAAGGGAATGAGCCTTGCAGAATTTGGAGCTATGGCCGAAAAAGACCCTTCAATTGACCTGGCTATTGATAAAAATCAGAGGGAAGTTGTTCATAGTCATGAAAAGCTGATCCTCGAAAGCAGGCTTGCAGGCCATATGGCCAAAGAAGTTCCGAATGTACTTAAACTCTGGATAAAGGCTCCGTTATCTGTACGGGTAAAACGAATCCTGAATCGGGAAAAATCAGTCTCTTTTGATGAAGAGCTCGAAAAAACAGTTGAGAGGGAAAAATCTGAGGCCCTCCGCTATATGAACTATTACAATATCGATATTGATGACCTCTCGATTTACGACATCGTTATTGATTCTGAAAAATGGAACCAGTACCAGATTCTTGACATTTTGAAGGTAGCTATCGATTCTCTCATGGGGCCGGAGTAATTTCCCTCAATCTGTTAAAGCTGGATTTTTATATAAAGCGTAGAGTTTTATTTGCCGAACCTGATATACTGATATTACAGCAATCATAAGTATTCGGCATATGATCTCTCTTAATTAATATCGAACTCTCTCTTAATTGATACTGAACTAATAATGCTGGAATTTCTTCTTACATATTAAGGGAATTTCCGTAAATCTTTTTGTAAATCTCAGGTCTATAACTCTCAAATTTATAGATCTCAGGTTTATTCTCACTAAGGGTCGTTCTCATTATGCATATGTTCCCAGCTACTGTATATCCATCACATTTACATCATACTGTATATCCATCACGTTTACATCATACTGTATATCCATCACTTTTACATCATACTGTATATCCATCACGTTTACATCATACTGTATATCCATCATGTTTACGTCAAGCTACTGTATATCCGTCATGTTTACGTCTATAAATTCAATTCAGGAGTTTTTGAAAAACTATGTCACCTGCTGGCAAATTGCCGTCCGAAGCTGAAAGAACTCTGGTCCGGAAATCCGGCGCCTGGACAAACCCCTCTTACGGTTCTTATCCGGAAAAGCGTCCTATTCTTGAATATATTGAGAAAGGGGTTGTAAATATTGATAAACCAAAGGGGCCGACAAGCCACGAGGTTGCAGCCTGGGTAAAAGCTATTCTGGGCGTGAGTACGGCAGGGCATGCAGGCTCACTTGATCCTAAGGTTACAGGACTTTTGCCCGCTTTGCTTGGAAAGGCTACAAAGGCAGTCCCTGCTCTGCGTCTTTCTGGAAAGGAATATGTCTGCCTCTTGAAGCTTCATAAGGAAATGCCTCAAAAACTGGTCAGGAAAGTTTGTGAGGAATTTACTGGTCCTATCTACCAGATGCCTCCTATCAAATCAGCTGTCAAACGCGTTATCAGGATAAGGACGATCTATTACCTTGAAGTGCTTGAAATTGAAGGGAGTTTTGTGCTCTTTCGCGTGGGATGCGAAGCCGGGACTTACATCAGGAAACTCTGTCATGATATTGGGCTTGCTCTTGGTTGCGGCGGACATATGCAGGAACTCAGGAGGACAAAAGCAGGCCCGTTTACCGAGGAAACACTTGTCACTCTTCAGGATCTCAAAGATGCATATGTACTCTGGAAGGAAGAGGGAGATGAGTCTGAAATCCGGCGTGTAATCATGCCAATGGAAACGGCTGTATCTCACCTTCCCAAAATTATCCTGCGGGACAGTGCAGTAGATGCAGTCTGTTCAGGGGCTGCTCTGGCAGTTCCGGGCATAACAAGCCTGGATGTAAATCTTAAGAAGGGAGAGCTTACAGCGCTTTTTACCCTTAAAGGTGAGCTCATTGCCCTTGCAAAGGCTGAAATGAGTACAGAAGAGCTCCTCAAAGCTTCGACCGGGCTTGCAGCTACCTCGGTCCGGATTATGATGGAGGCGGGAACCTATCCGAAAGGTTGGAATAAAAAAGAGTAAAAAGAGTGTGGTGCTAAATCCTAACCTCTAAAACTCTTTTAGCACTTCCTTCTTTTAGAATAAAGTTTATATAGCACTATTCCCGTTATGGTATAAGTCGTGCCATAAGCATTATGTCAACTTTTCCAAAGGGAAGCTTGACCACAACCTTTCTAAAAGAAAGCTTGATCATAGGTTAGGTATAAGTTTTGTAATGTATGTGCCGAGGTAGTCTAGTGGTAGGGCGCAAGCCTGGAAAGCTTGTGGGGCCTAGCCCCTCGGGAGTTCAAATCTCCCCCTCGGCGTATCTTCTTAAGTCTTTTCTAAATTACGTTTATAAGCCTTTTCTAAATTACGTTTAAATCTGCAGACATATCTGTTTTGTTGTGATTGTAGTTTCTGATACTCAGTTTTATCTTGAAAAATCAATAATTGGAATTCATCCAAAAAAGATCAAGAGAAAGATTTCCACTGTACCTGAAGTGTTGAATACTTCTCCTATTAAAAGCAGGTTAAAAAGATCATAAATACTTGAGGTTTTGATTGAAGTTGAATTAATTCTTGCTCCTGGGACTGATAAGTCTATATGTTTGCTGGAACTGGTTGTAAGTTTGTGAAAGAAAAAGAGTTCTAAATTGAAAGAGATAGGATTTGCAGAATGAAAATATGGATAAAAATCTTTTAAAAGCATGGGAGAGATGGGATAATACAGAAATTATGATAGAAAAAATAAGTTAGTCTGACAATGTCAAGGTAAGAACCCCGTTGAAAAATGATCGATTGATTCAGGCGGGAACGAAAAAATAAATGGAAACAAACAGAGAAGGAATGTTAAAAATGAAACTGATCCTGAACGATATCGTAAAAAGTTTTGACAAAATAGAGGTTTTGCGGGGTGCGAGTTTTGCCTTTGGAAAGGGGGAAATTTACGGACTCCTCGGGAGAAACGGTGCAGGCAAAACCACGTTGTTTAACTGCATCAATGAGGATTTGAGGATTGACAGCGGCTCAATTCTCCTTGAAGAAAATGGAGTGAAGAGAGAAGTTTGTCCGGACGATATCGGATATGTCCTGTCGACGCCAGTCGTTCCGGAGTTCTTAACAGGCAGAGAGTTTTTAAAGTTCTTTCTTGACATCAACGTGACAAAAATTCCGGACATTAAGCCTATTGACGAATATTTCGATTTTGTAAAGATTGGAAGAGAGGATCGCGACAGGCTTTTGAAAGATTATTCCCATGGCATGAAAAACAAGATGCAGATGCTTGTAAGCTTCATCGCAAATCCAGCTATTCTGCTTTTAGATGAGCCTCTGACCTCATTTGACGTTGTGGTCGCCGACGAAATGAAGACTCTGCTGCGCCAGATCAAAAAAGACCACATTATTATTTTTTCTACTCATATTATGGAGCTTGCTCTGGATTTATGTGACGAGATTGTGATCCTGAGCGGTGGGGTTCTGGAAAAAATGGAAAAGGATGACCTCAGCAACGAGGCCTTTAAGAATAAAATTATTCAGGCCCTCAGAAGGGATGAGAATGATTGAAACTTTCATTACGTCCTTCAGGCTGAAAAACACATATAAAGCCAATGGCATCATCTATTCGCTCAAATCCATCCCTGTCATCAACAGGCTGTTGCCGGTCTCGCTTTATAGAAGTCAGGGGCTGAAAATATTTGCTAATTTCGTCAGCATCCTGTGGGAAATCATCTCGATGTTTTTGGGCAAACTGCTCTATCTGTTTATTATTATCTTTCTTCTAAAAGATCATATGAAAAGCAGTCCCGCAAACAGCTTCATGCATATGTTTTTCTTTCTTACCATTACGGGCGGTTTCCTCAGCACGCATATATTTCATCCCACCAGAGACAAGTATTATGCCATTTTTCTCATGCGAATGAACGCGCGGGAGTATACGCTTTCAAATTACTTCTATTTCCTTTTGAGAATCGTTGTCGGATTTTTGCCTTTCACGATGCTTCTTGGACAGCTTTCCGGGGTGCCTACCGTTGTCTGCCTTTTGATGCCGCTTTTTGTGGTTTCTGTAAAACTGATTTTTACTGCCCTCGCGCTTCATGATTATGTCCGAACCGGCCATGCAAAAAATGAAAATAATCTTGATCCGGTTGTTCTGGTTGGCATTGTTGTATCATTGGCTGCGGCATATTTCCCGCCGTTTCTCGGCTATGCCATGAATGATGCTGTTTTTCTCGTGC
This sequence comes from Methanosarcina sp. A14, assembly GCF_001729375.1. Taxonomy (NCBI): domain Archaea; kingdom Methanobacteriati; phylum Methanobacteriota; class Methanomicrobia; order Methanosarcinales; family Methanosarcinaceae; genus Methanosarcina; species Methanosarcina sp. A14. The sequence goes on from NZ_LZPK01000120.1 coordinate 5,072, forward strand.
TGTTTGTCATTTCTGCTGTTATGGCTGTGTTTTCCTTCTTGTATGTGCTCAAATTCCCTGAATACCGAGGGATTTGCAAGGAACTTCTCACAGCGGATAGTTTTGCTATGAACAGAAAAGATATAGCTACACGTGCTACTCAAAAATCTTTGCAAAAGAATATAGACCTTAAGGCAACAAGCAGCAAAAGCGGCTATCAGTATTTCAACGACCTTTTTGTCAAGCGGCACAGCAGTCTGCTGACCAAATCGGCCAAAAATATCACCTTGATTTCCCTTGCAGTGCTTGCGTTTTCCATTCTGGCATGTTTTCTTATCCCGGAGGCAAAACCGAAAATAAACGGGATGATGCTGACCTTTTTGCCTTATTTTCTGTTCATAATGTATTTTATTAATCGCGGAAAGGTTATTACCCAGGCCATGTTCATGAACTGTGACCACAGTATGCTTGCCTATCGGTTTTACAGGCAACCGCGTGCAATTTTGCTTCTCTTTACGGAAAGGTTGAAATCCATTCTATTGATAAACTTGATGCCCGCTTCGGTAATTGCACTCGGGCTGCCGCTTTTGTTATGGCTTACAGGTGGAACGGACAACGCGTTCAATTATGTGCTGCTGTTTGTTTCCATCATCGCCATGTCGGTATTTTTTTCGGTACACAACATGGTGCTATATTATCTTTTGCAGCCTTACAATATCAATCTCGAAATAAAAAGTGGCACTTTTGCCGTTGTCAATTTCTTTACTTATCTCGTTTGTTATTTTGCCATCGGTAAGAAAGTCCCGACTATGATTTTCGGCACATCTATTTCAGTATTTTGCATTGTGTATATTGCCGTCGCCTTGATTCTTGCATACAGGCTTGCACCAAAGACATTTAAGCTGCGGTAATAGCGGCCTTATGTAAACTAAAAAAGAGGGCAGATGTTGAACCGCCCTCTTTTTATCTCTTTGAAAATTATGTTGCTGCTGGTATTGCTGCTGGTTGAGATACTTTTCGACTTTTTTACAGCATGCCTGATATCAAGCCACGGCCAACATAACTGCTATCAGCTTTCATTCAAACTGCTATCAGCTTTCATTCA
>NZ_LZPK01000121.1:0-18311 GCF_001729375.1 Methanosarcina sp. A14
CAGAAAGAATTAACACTTTTCAAAAATGCTTGCCTGCAAGCCTTTTAAAAAAAGGTTAAGCGAAAACGTCATTATCAACGTAATAAACTGGCACAATGATTTCCTCAAGCCTTTTAAAAAAAGTGTTGAGTGAAAAAGCGTGGTCAAGCAACGCTTGCATGAAGGAGATATGATATGGCCTGGATAGAACCGGAAGTGACCAGAAAACCCAGAAAACCGATGTTTTTATGTGTGCTTTCCAATACCAAAACCGCACATATTCCCAAGCTTTCAGCTGCAGGAAAAACGGCTGAACTTACGGACTATACGCCTGCAGGAGATGCGGAACTTATGGACACGGGAAATATTATCAGTGTACCCGTTCTTCCCATGACTCCTCCCTATGACACTCCTACTCCTGCAATTATGACCCGTTCGGCGTTGAAACTTACGGATGCTCCCTATAATTTCATAAATTCTGGTCTTATTGTAACTCCGGAGGTCCCATGCATTGACCTCAAAGCAAAGCCTGGAGAAGATATCAGGGAACCAGTTGCAGTCAATGATGTACAGGGAATCTATGAGCGGGCAAAGTTCCTGGGCAGGAGACTCAGAAACCAGGTGGATCACGTAGTCATTGGAGAAAGCATTCCAGGCGGCACAACAACCGCAATGGGAGTTTTAATGGCGCTAGGATACAACGGAAATGTCAGCAGCAGTGCTAATGAAAATCCCCTTGAGCTGAAGAAACAGGTCATTGAAGAAGGTTTAAAAGCATCAGGCCTGACCTTTGGCTGCCTGAAAGATGATCCCATGAAAGCTATTACCTGCATGGGAGATCCGATGATGCCAGCTGTTGTAGGTCTTGTTGCAGGTTTTCAGGACACTGATGTCAGTGTTGTGCTTGCTGGAGGGACTCAGATGGCAGCAGTGTATGCACTGATAAAACACCTGGGTTTCAATACGGAAAAGCTGGCAATTGCTACTACCCGGTATGTTGTGGAAGATAAATCCGCGAACTTTATTGAACTTACCAGAACACTTGAAGTACCCGCAGTCTACGTTGCAGACCCTGGTTTTGGGAAGTCCGAACTCAAAGGGCTTCACAGGTATGAGACTGGCACGATCAAGGAGGGTGCAGGGGCTGGTGGGGCAATGTATCTTGCGGGCCTTTATGGGATCTCTCAGGATGAATTCAGGTCCGAAGTAGAAAACGTTTGCAAACTGCTCAAAGCAGGACATTGAAAAAACAAAAACAGCTTTTGGACTGGGTTTACCAAAATGAATCTCCTTAAACAATCTTCTTAACTCAACTTTTTTCATTATTTTTATGGTTATTCTTAGGAAGTACTGAAGAAATATATATGAAATTTACAGTCAAAGAAGAGTGATAATTACTTCAAAAAACAAGATAGAGCACAAAATGTATAACGCTGTTCAAAAAACAATAATTAGTATAAAAAGAAATAAGGAGTTGTTACATCTCACAAAAATTAGTAATAATAACTAAAAATTAGAAAAGAGAATTTGAGAGATATTGAAGCTCTTAAAAAGCTAATTTTTCCAGCTTTTAAAATTAAACTCCTTTTTTCAGTTTAGGTTTTTATTACATGTTCAGACGTCTTCATGAGGTTTGAAGGCGAAGATGTCATATCTATAGATGTCGGTTTCTGAATGTGGAAGATATTTACTCCCCCTGATAAGTATGCTTCCGAAATCATACTTCCACAGTTTCGGCAATAATAGAAGACATTAGAACCCATGACTTGACGTTTTAGTGTTGTTTGGCATACGCTGCAAAACATAGAAATACTTTCATTTTTCATGCAGGGTCCTCATCCGTAAATCATGATAGAATCGAGCCTTGCGGTACCTACTTTTGTCCAATACTTACAAACACTGCAATACTCTATCTTTCCATCAGAACTCATTTTCAGTTTAGCATGACATTTTGGGCATATTTTTAGCCGTTTCGTAACTAATCCCCCTTGGATTCCATTTTTTAAACTGCAAGATCAGGCGGCCAAAAGATCGAAAAGATATCCTAACAGTCGCAACGGACCTGAAAGAATCTCCATCAGTACTGGAAAACTACTGCCCCTAACCTTGAAGTTACATTTAAAAGCCGTTTTTGACCTTTAACTGACAACACATAATCCCCCGGACAGGCTCCAGATAAAGGCATTTTAAGCTAAACAATTGGACCGCTTAAAAATCATACCTGTCCGACCTCGCTGCAAAATACTACAACAAGCTATCAAATATATTATTCCTGATAGGATATAAGTTTTAGCTCAAAATGAATTATTTTTTATATGATCAAGGGGAAAAAGGCTACCTTTTAGTAAGATTATACTTCCTCAAATGTGTACTGTAAAATGAAGATGGAAGTAAATACGAAAGCGACGGCATGCCTTATTGATAGGCACTCACGGCAGATGTTAGACAGCTATTAGATAGGTATTTCAGTTTAACTCTATTAGTCAGCGTATACCGGATGTCAATTAATGAACATCAGTTTAATAAGCATCAGCTAAGTTACAGTAATTATATCAATATCGATGTAATGGGTAAAGTATGCTTGCGTTAATATAGCAGGTGTTAGAGAATATTTATTGAGTAGTATTAGTTGAATATTATATAAAACAGGAAATTAAATAAATATATTAATTAACGGTTGCAAAGAACAAGAAGTAGATAATTAAAAAAATGATAATGTGGTATATATTATTAAATATTAATGCATTGAATATGATCCAAATGAACGGATTGGAAGACAATATTTCTAACCAGATGGTACTATTCTGAATTAACAAATACTTGCTTCGTCAGATTTCTCAGCGTATAAATGGTTGTTGAAACCTCTCAAAGCGAAATATATAAATAATATTATCGCTTTAGGAGTGTTCGCGATGAGGTAGGTAAAACGACCACATCCGATTGTATGAGCCGCTTTAACTCAGTTGGTAGAGTGTCTGGCTGTTAACCAGAATGTCGTAGGTTCGAGCCCTGCAAGCGGCGTAAATTTTTGCATTTCTTATTTCTTATACTATTCTTTTCAGAATAGATACGACATATGCAAAAACTTAATTATTTAAGATATACTATAAACTACTAACAACATTATAGAATCAATAAGGGCCTGTAGCTCAGTCAGGTTAGAGCGCTCGGCTCATAACCGAGCGGTCACCGGTTCAAATCCGGTCAGGCCCATAAACTATATATCTAAAGAATATCTTGTATAAGAAGATTTAAGAGTAAAATAATAACTTTTCTATCGAAAAGCCGCTTTAACTCAGTTGGTAGAGTGTCTGGCTGTTAACCAGAATGTCGTAGGTTCGAGCCCTGCAAGCGGCGTAAAATTTTTGCATTTTTAATCTTCAATATAATCTTCAATAATTACTGTTTTCTGGTTATTTTTACGTTTTGCCCTTTGAATATGGGATTTTGGAACTTATTCTACTCGCTCCTGCTTTTGGTTTTTACTTTGCCCACATCCTTCTGCCTATGTTGTCTGAACTCGCTCAGCTTTTTTCATCTAAATTCGCCTAATTTGTATTCTCTAAACTCGTCTTAGAATTCATCTTATCTTAGCCTGCTAGTAGATAAATTTTTAAATTTTCTGGGTACACAGTTTATTGTCAAATGGTACACAGTCTATTGTCAAATGGTACACAGTCTATTGTCAAATGGTACACAGTCTATTGTCAAATTCATTTTTACAAATCCCCTGGTGAGTCAGAAGTTTCAGCAGAATGTCAATAAATGTGATTCTGGAATGATCTGTCAACACTCAGTGGAAAAAATTATAAATTTCCAGAAATGGATAAGGTAGTAAGAAGAATTATAGATAATACATAAATACACTTTAACAGTATTATTACCATCCAACTAATTACGATTCAAAAACTGAGGTTTATACAATGGTTTCGATTAAAAAAGAGGATGTAATCATACCTCTGGATGTCCCAAAAGCAATGCGTGAAACATACGTGAATAATTATATGGAAATGACCCGAGGAACTGGCAAACTGATGCTTTTTGCAGGCGATCAGAAGGTAGAACATCTGAACGATGATTTTTACGGCGAAGGAGTCCCTGAGGACGATGCTGATCCCGAACACCTTTTCAGAATAGCATCCCAGTCAAAAATCGGAGTTTTTGCAACCCAGCTTGGGCTTATTTCCCGCTACGGCATGGACTATAGAGACATACCATATCTTGTAAAGGTAAACTCCAAAACCAATCTTGTTGGAACAGCGCAGACTGATCCTTTTAGCAACTTATGGTATGATGTTGACCAGGTAGTTGAGTTTAAGGAAAACAGCGGGCTTAATATTCTTGGCGTAGGATATACAATCTATCTCGGCAGCGAATTCGAAGCTGAAATGCTTGTTCAGGCGGCTCAAGTAATTTACGATGCTCATCAGCATGGAATGTTATCCGTGCTCTGGATTTACCCACGCGGCGAAGCTGTAAAAGATGAAAAGGACCCACACCTTATTGCAGGAGCAACAGGAGTCGGAGCCTGCCTTGGTACGGACTTTGTAAAAGTCAATTACCCGAAAAAAGAAGGAGCAAAGTCTGCCGAGGTTTTTAAGGAAGCTATCAAAGCCGCAGGGCGTACTAAGGTCGTTTGCGCAGGCGGTTCCAGTGACGAAGCTGAAGCTTTCCTGAAAAAGCTTCACGATCAGATTCATGTTTCTGGAGCACAGGGGAATGCAACCGGAAGAAACATTCACCAGAAGTCTCTTGATGAAGCTGTCCGAATGTGTAATGCTGTCTATGCAATAACGGTTGAAGACGCAAGCGTCGCAGATGCCCTTAAGATCTATAAGGGTAAATAATAAAGCCTGCAGAAAAGCCTGCAGAAGATCAATACAAATTTTCAAAGACGGTATTGATAATAGGTTTGGCATTAAAGGTCGTGAAAATATGCAAATTCCGGATCATAAAACAAAGATCGTCTGCACCATAGGTCCTGCTTCTTCTTCCGAGGAAATGATCAGGAAACTTGTGCTTGCTGGCATGAACGTGGCAAGGATCAATTTTTCCCACGGAAATTTCGAAAGCCATGGTGAAGTAATCCGGAGAGTCCGCAAGGTTGCAGAGAAGCTTGACAGGACAGTTGCGATTCTCGCCGACCTGCCAGGCCCTAAGATCCGTATAGGCGAACTGGAAAAAGAACCGATTATGCTCCATAAAGGAAACTCTGTGACCCTTACGAGTGCCGAAACTACTGGAAATGAAACACGCATTCCTGTAAGCTACAAGCAACTTCCGGAAAGCGTGATTCCAGGGAGCCTTATTTACTTAAGTGACGGGTTTATCCAGCTTCGCTGCCTGGAAATTTCGGGAACAGATGTGCGTTGTGAGGTTCTTGTCGGAGGGCAGCTCTATTCTCATAAAGGGCTAAATCTACCAGGAGCAAAGATCTTGGTTGATCCCATAACGGGAAAGGATCTTAATATTCTTGAGTTTGCCCTTAGTGAAGGGATCGACACTTTCAGTATTTCTTTCATAGAAAGTGCGGAAGATATTCATAATGTCCGGAATTTTGCTGCAGCTAGAGGAAAGTCTGTATATATTGTTTCTAAAATTGAACGCAGGCAAGCTGTAGAAAATATTCAGGAAATTTTAAAAGAAACCGATGCGCTTATGATTGCCAGAGGGGACCTTGGGGTTGAAATTCCGATTCAGGAAGTTCCTTCAGTCCAGAAGGAACTTATCCATAGTGCAAAACTTCTTGGAATTCCGGTAATTACAGCCACTCAAATGCTGGCTTCAATGACTGATAATGTAAGGCCTACCCGCGCAGAGGCAACCGATGTTGCCAACGCAATCCTTGACGGCACTGATGCGGTTATGCTTTCGGAAGAGACGGCAGTTGGTAATTATCCTGTGGAAGCTGTTGAAATGATGGCAAAAATTGCAAAAACCACAGAAGACTGGCGTTCCAGGACAAAATGGGGACTTGATACTATTATCAAGGGCATAACGGCAAGAGAGATGCCAGTGGATGAGGTAATAACCCTCCAGGTGCATGAAGCCCTGCAAAAACTGCCGGTTGCAGCCGTACTGACCCCCACAAGAAGCGGAGCAACACCCCGCAGGATCTCACGCTTCAAGCCCGATACCTGGATCCTTGCTTTCAGCCGCGTCCCGAGAACCTGCGGCTTTCTCTCTTTATCCTATGGTGTTTATCCTGTTGCTGTAAATGAAAATATTGAAAGCTGGGAAAAAGAGACTACTGAGAAAGCCAAAGAACTTGGATTTGTAAAAAGTGGAGACATTGTTGTTTTCACCCAGGGCCCGTCTTCAGGAAAACCTGGAGGCACAAATATGCTTAAAATTCTCACCCTTGAGTGAAAAAGACGACATGTCCATTTGTGATAGACGACTCTAGTTTAAACCCGATTTCCTATATGAGATTCAGTATACTTGGTTTTATGAGATAAGTATCAGGAAAAGTTCTTATCTCAACAAATTTCAAATCAGTATGTTGAAGCCGATATGTTTAGATATCAAGTACGTGATTTTTACGATCAGAATGTTGAAGCCGATATGTTTAGATATGAAGTGCATGATTTCTACTGTAGAATGTTTAAGTCGACATGTTTAGATATCAGGTGCATGATCTCTACTGTCAGAAAAATTAACTTTATGTGATGAGGTTTCATTAATGAAACAAAAGGACCCAGCAACAAAAAACCAGAGATATCTGGCTGTTTTTTTGGCATTAACAATGCTTTTGTCAGCCGGTGCGATCTTCTTTTCAGGTAACTTAAATAAAGATAAGAGTGATAATGCTTCTTCTTCCGGAAATATAGAGGAAAATAATACGATCGCTTTTTCTCAAATTCCTGGCAGGCAGGTCCACCATGAATTCAACTCCATTGCCGACGGGTTAAACATGTCCCCTGAAGGGGTAGTAAGTGCCTCATATATAGACCTGCAGAAAACGACAGGAACTCCATTTGAACAAGTCTTTGGGAATAAAACAATGATGTACTCTCTATATGGGACAGACGTAACCAAACGTTATGGGGCACGTTATGCTGATGGTGAAGGGTTCGAACTCCACCAGATTCCGGAGCGGAAAATGTTAATGCCCTGGGGAGCAGTTCAGTATGATAACTACAGTCTCCTTGCAAGGACAAACAATACTTATGATATTTGGAATGTAGCCGGAAGCCCTGTGATCCTTGGTTCTCGCCAGAGCGTGCAAGATGTGATTGACGTGCTGGAAGAAAATACAACTGCTTCAACCGAATACAATAGCCTCCTGACCCAGGCGAATCCTGAAGGAAGCCTCTACCAGGAATTGGCCACAAAGACGAATAATTCCACTATGCCGGCCGATCAGATATACATGGATCTCAGGAAACTGGATAACGGCAGTTACAGTCAGACATCCCTTTACCTTAATCCCGAATCCAACTTCACTGAAAAGATTAAGGCTCTTCAGGCAAACTCTACCGAACGCGGAGTAACCTACAATGTAACTACCTCAGGAAACATTACCAAAATGATGATTACTTCCAACTTTAGAAGCTTACTTAATGAAACAGAAATGCTTTCACAGTAAGCTCCTAAATTTTTTCTTTTTTAATGTCTTAATTTTAAATGTTCATTCTCAATATTATTTCCGATGCTTGACTCTGTTTATGTTTAGATTTTGCATCCCTAATGTTTCGATTTGACATCCTTCTTTTATTTCATTTCATATTATATTTATTCAGATTTTTATTTCATTCTCCTTTTGCTACTCCAGCTAAAAGAATAATCATCTATTTCTACCTGTCAGACAATCTTCTAAATAAGCAGTAATACTAGGGAGTGATACTATTGAGATTTCTAGACAGATTATTCAAAAAGAAAATTGAGGGCAAGACCGCAGAGGAATGGTATAGGCTCGCGACCAACGAAACTGATCCTGAAAAAAAGATTGAGTATTTCGATAAGGTCCTAAAGCTGAAACCTGATTTTGCAGGAGTCTGGAATCTCAGAGGACTTGAATATATAATTCTCAGACGGTACGAAGAAGCTATTGCCTCGTTTGACAAAGCCCTTGAGATCCGACCTACCTACCCGGAAGCAAGGTACAATAAAGAAGATGCAGAAACCGAATTAAGAAAGATAAAGGTATCCGAAGCAAAAGCCGAACAGAGAGGAGGAAAAGCAATCACAGAAGAGACAGAAACGTAAAGGAGGAAACTTAAATTTTGAGTATTCCTCTTCCTCACTTGCCATTTACTAAATAAATCTGATTATTACGTTTTTTCCTCATAAAGATTAATTTTTACTTTTTTTCCTCATAAAGATTGATTTTTACTTTTTTTCCTTCAAAATACATTTATTTCTACTTATTTCATGTACCTATTCTTCGTATATCTGGTTTTTCATACAGCTTATTCTTTCCTCCGCATCTCCATTCCAATTATTTCTTTCCACGGTTTAGCGCCTGGAGTCCAAGTTTTACAGGGCCTGGGAGTTTCCCGCATTGCATGACCTTCATCTGCTCAGGGGAAATAAGTTTGAAAGCTGCATTCATGAGCATATCGGATTTCATAATCCCATCCATAAGCTTCCTTGCCTGTACCGATGTTTCCAGTGCGGATCCGAACTGAGCTCGCCAGCGATGGTCATATTCTTCAAGCCTGCAATTCCCGGCTGCAAATTCGGCGGCTGTTTCTCCTGCTATTTTTCCCGCAATCATTGCAGGAGGAATTCCACCTCCGTTTGTTGCAAAAATATGACCTGCTGCGTCTCCTACAATCAGCGTGTTTTCAGTTGCGGTTCTTTCAGGAGCGCCATTTACAGGGATAATGCCCGCAATAATATTCATGATTATGCAGTTTTTTATTTTTGGTCCTGCAAGCGGATGGTTACGCATAAAACGGTGCAGGTATTCTTTTGCAGAGACCCGATTTTCAGCCATACCACTTCGGATTCCGATTCCAATATTTGCCCGGTCCTGACCTTCGGGAAAAATCCAGGCATAGCCGCCGGGCACAAAATCTTTTCCGAAATACATTTCCAGGGAAGAGGGATCAATATCCACATTCCTTATCTGGTATTCGAGAGCAACCGAGGTTTCTCTTGATCCAGACTTAAGAGCAAGCCCTTTTGATTTTGCTACCAGGGAATTAGGACCGTCAGCTCCGATAATCGCTTTCGCTTTAATTCTGTATTTCCCAAAGACTCCTGAAGTTTCAACAGTTGTTCCTTCAATTTTCGTTACACGAGTTTTAATCATCAGTTCAGCTCCTGCTCTTGCTGCCTGCTCGGCAAGAAACTGGTCATACCTGCACCGGTCAAGGACTGCACCCCTGACAGCGAATTCTTTTATGTTGCAATTTGGAGTGAAAATACGCTGATTATCAATACGCTGCAGTACACAGGAATCAGGGTAATTTTTCAGCGTATCCGGAAGCATTGCCTCACGGAGCAAGGCCTGGACTTCCGAAGCATCGGGAAGGAAACCAGCGCACTGAATAGGGCTCCCTATTTCTCTTTTTTTATCAAGAAGAAGTACCGAGGCGCCGTTCTTTGCAGCATACATGGCGGCTGTAGAACCTGCAGGGCCTGCACCCACAACGACTACATCATAAGAAGCTTCAGGGATCATAAAAGGGTCTTCCTGTCATTTATTTTAGCTTTGCAATTTATGGGGAATTGTTTATTAATCCTTTCCCGAAGCTCGCGAACAATGTCAATTAATTATGCCATATACCGGAATAATGGAAAGTTATAAATACAAATACATAGTACAACGGTTACCGGCTTCCTGTGCCGAGGAGCAAATTAAGGAGCAAGGAAAAAATGAGACAGATAGCAATATACGGAAAAGGTGGAATTGGAAAATCCACCACTACTCAGAATCTGACCGCGTCCCTCTCGACCATGGGCAACAAAATTATGCTTGTAGGATGTGACCCGAAAGCAGATTCTACTAGAATGCTGCTTGGTGGCCTGAACCAGAAGACCGTACTTGACACTCTTAGAAGTGAAGGCGATGAAGGAGTTGATCTTGATGTTGTTATGCAGCGGGGATTTGGCGATATAAAATGTGTGGAATCAGGAGGGCCTGAACCAGGTGTAGGATGTGCAGGCAGGGGAATTATCACTTCTATCGGGCTACTTGAAAACCTAGGAGCATATACCGATGATCTTGATTATGTATTCTACGACGTACTTGGTGACGTTGTGTGTGGTGGATTTGCTATGCCTATCCGCGAAGGAAAAGCAAAAGAGATTTACATAGTTGCCAGTGGAGAATTGATGGCTATCTATGCTGCAAATAACATATGTAAAGGACTTGCTAAGTTTGCCAAAGGGGGAGCCCGTCTGGGAGGTATCATCTGCAACAGTAGAAATGTCGACGGAGAGCGTGAACTCCTCGACGCTTTTGCAAAAAAACTTGGAAGTCATTTAATTCACTTCATACCCAGGGACAACATTGTCCAGAGAGCAGAAATTAACAGGAAGACTGTAATTGATTTTGACCCCGAATCCAACCAGGCAAAAGAATACCTGACTCTTGCCCACAACGTCCAGAACAACGACAAACTTGTCGTTCCAACTCCGCTCCCAATGGAAGAGTTAGAAGCAATGATGGTTGAATTCGGAATTGTTGATCTGTGATGATTGGATTTAAAACTATATAACTATAATTTGAGAGTTGAGAGGAGTTAAAAACTATGCAGATGATACGTGCAATCATCAGGCCAGGCATGGAAACTAAAGTTATCGAGTGCCTTGAAAAAGAGGGATGCATTTCCCTTACAAAAATGGAAGTCTTTGGTAGAGGGAAGCAGAAAGGTATCCATATAGCAGACATCAGCTATGATGAACTGCAGAAGACCATGCTTCTAATGGTGGTAGAAGACGAACATAAAGACAGGGCTATAAAGACTATAATGGAGTCCGCCAGGACCGGAAAATACGGAGATGGTAGGATCTTCGTAACCCCTGTGGAAGAAGCCTATACCATAAGAACTGGAAAACCAGGACTTTAAAGCCGGATTTTCGGAGGAAAATCCTATGAAAGAGATTACTGCGATAATTAGGATGAACAAAGCCCAGAGAACTAAAGATGTCCTGCTTGAATGCGGCTTTCCTTCATTTACCGTAAGAAGGGTTATGGGCCGCGGGAAACAAAGAGGGCTTTGCCATGAATTTAATCCCCCTCTGCCAGATCCGGAAAAAGAAGCTGAGACCTGTATTCGCTTCATCCCAAAACGAATGTTCACAATCGTTGTGGATGACGAAAATGTAAGTGAAGTGGTCCAGAAAATCATAGAAGTTAACCAGACCGGAAATGCAGGAGATGGAAAGATTTTCGTTTCAGACGTTACTGAAGCAATCCGTATCCGGACTGGAGAAAGCGGAGAGGCGACAGTAAATAAGGAGCTGGTATAATGGGAGCAGAAATAGATTCAAGAATTGAAGACGAACAAAAGCTTGTCGATGATATGTTAAAAGTGCTCCCGGAAAAAGCTGCGAGAAACAGAAGAAAACACATAGTTGTCAGGAATTGTTCCACTGAACAACACATCGAAGCCGACGACAAGGTAATTCCTGGCATCCTTACAAACCGCGGATGCGCTTTTGCAGGTACCAAGGGTGTGGTTTTCGGGCCGATTAAGGATATGGTACACCTCGTTCACGGTCCTATAGGCTGTGCATTCTATACCTGGGGCACCAGACGAAACTTTGCAAAGGCAGAAGAGGGTGGAGATAACTTCATGAATTACTGCGTATGCACTGACATGAAGGAAACCGATATTGTCTTTGGAGGAGAAAAAAAGCTCAAAAAAGCTATTGACGAAGTTGTGAAAATTTTCCACCCTGAAGCTATCACTATCTGCGCAACCTGTCCTGTAGGGCTTATCGGAGATGACATTGAATCCGTTGCCAGAGAAGCTGAAAAGGAGCATGGGATCAAGGTAATTCCCGCCCGTTGCGAAGGATATAGAGGAGTTAGCCAGTCGGCAGGCCACCACATCGCAAGCAACGCCCTGATGGAGCACCTCATTGGGACTGAAGAAATTAAAAGTCCAACACCTTTTGATATAAACGTCTTTGGAGAGTACAATATTGGAGGAGATCTCTGGGAAGTCAAACCAATTTTTGAAAAAATTGGGTACAGGATTGTCTCAAGTTTAACCGGAGACGGTTCATTCCACAGGATCTCACAGGCTCATCAGGCAAAACTAAGTATTCTGCTTTGCCACCGTTCCATTAACTATACTAACCGGATGATGGAAGAAAAATACGGTGTTCCCTGGCTGAAAGTAAATTACATTGGTACGAAAGGAACTGAAAAATCCCTGCGGAAAATGGCAGAGTTCTTTGACGACCCGGAACTTACCCGGAAGACAGAAGAAGTCATTGCTGAAGAAAAAGCAAAATATGCAGAAGATATCGAAAAATACAGGAAAAAACTCAAGGGAAAAACTGCCTTCATCTATGCCGGAGGTTCTAGATCGCATCACTATATAAATCTCTTTGAGGAACTTGGCATGAAAGTGATTGCTGCAGGCTATCAATTTGCTCACAGAGACGACTATGAAGGCAGGCAAATAATTCCTCAGATCAAAGAAAAGGCTCTTGGATCAATTCTTGAAGATGTGCACTACGAAAGGGATGAAAACGTCAAACCCACAGTCAGTCCTGAAAGGATTGAAGAACTGAAAACGAAAATTGGACTCATGGACTATAAAGGCCTTTTCCCGGATGCGGAAGACGGAACCATTGTTATTGATGATCTTAATCACCATGAGACTGAAGTCCTTGTAAAGACCCTTAAGCCGGATATTTTCTGCTCTGGAATCAAGGATAAATACTGGGCTCAGAAACTTGGAGTCCCGTCAAGACAGATCCATTCGTACGATTACAGTGGAAGGTATACAGGCTTTTCCGGAGTTTTGAACTTTGCAAGGGACATTGATATGGCTCTGCACAGCCCAACCTGGAAGTTCATACGCCCACCCTGGAAAGCAGAAGATGTAGAATAAGAGGGAGAAAAATGTTAGACTATACCCCATGTGAAGAAGTAACCAGAGAAGCAGTAACCATTAACCCTGCAAAAACCTGCCAACCAATAGGCGCAGTCTATGCAGCTCTTGGTGTACACAACTGCATGCCGCACAGTCACGGATCCCAGGGATGCCTCTCCTATCTGCGTATGTGCTTAAGCAGGCACTACCGAGAAGCTGCCCTGGCAACTACCAGCAGTTTTTCGGAAGGAACTGCCGTATTCGGAGGCGCTGCAAACCTTAAGGAAGCCCTCGTAAACCTGACTACAATATACAAACCTGAAGTAATCGCCATCCATACTACTTGCGTCGCAGAAACAATAGGTGACGACGTAGGGGTCATCTTAGAAGATGTAGAGGCCGAAGAACTCATAGATCCTTCTATTAAGATCTGTGCAGCTTCTACTCCTAGTTACGTGGGCACCCATATTACCGGCTATGACAATATGGTAAAGTCCTTTGTAACCACCTTTACTAAAAAGAGCAAACCAAACGGGAAACTAAACATAATCCCCGGTTTTGTAGAACCTGGGGACATACGGGAAATAAAACGCATACTCTCAATAATGGGAATTTCCAGCATTGTGTTTCCCGATACGACTGATGTCTTTGATGCTCCTCTGACCGGCGAACCTGGAATGTATCCAAAAGGTGGGACTCCTATAGGAGATATAGAGGATTCTGCAAACTCAGTTGGAACTATTGCTCTCTGCAGGATGGCAGGAGGCTCAGCTGCAAAGATCCTTGAAGGCCGCTACAAAGTCCCGGCAAAAATAGGGCCTACTCCCATAGGAATCAGGAATACCGACCGTTTCGTAATGAACGCGGCAAAACTTGCTAATGTAGCAATTCCTCCCGAGCTTGAAGATGAAAGAGGAAGGCTTGTGGATATGATGACCGATGCACATCCACACTATCACGGAAAAAAGGTAGCTATTTACGGAGATCCTGATATCCTTACAGGCTTGACCAGTCTTGTGATGGAAATGGGCATGGAGCCTGTTGTAGTACTTACAGGAACCAAGAGTTCGGAGTTTGAAAAAGAAGTAGAAGGACTCATAGGTCCGGAGCACCCCGAAGCTGATGTAATTTCCGGAGGTGACATGTTTACCCTTCACCAGATAATCAAGAGAAAACCTGTTGATCTTCTTATAGGCAACACCTATGGGAAATTCATATCAAGGGCAGAGGATGTACCCCTGGTCAGGGTAGGGTTCCCGATTATGGACAGGGCAAACCTGCATTACTTCCCAATCATGGGATACGCAGGAGCTGCAAGACTTGTAGAGCGTATAGGAAATACCCTTCTTGACAGGAAAGACAGGGATGCTCCAGACTGGTTGCTTGAAACCATCCAGTAAATCATATTTTCAAAAAATTAACAGAATAACTGGTAAACTGCCGCTGCAAACCTGAAAACCAAAGCAGAGGGGAGTGAAGGAAATGAAGGAGAAAATTGGAATAGTGGATACTCTCGAAGAAAGGAAGCCATATATTACCAGAAAACAAGAAAAAGGGCAGGAAATTCCTCTTGCCTGTGATAATAACTCTCTTGCAGGAGCTATCAGCCAGCGAGCCTGTGTTTATTCGGGAGCCAGGGTTGTCTTAAACCCTGTAACCGATGCTGTTCACCTGGTCCACGGCCCAATCGGCTGTGCAGGCTATACCTGGGACATAAGAGGTGCAAAGTCCAGCGGGATTGAAACAAACCGCACCAGCTTTAGCACGGATATGAAAGAGATCGATGTAGTCTTCGGAGGAGAGAAAAAGCTTTCAAATGCTATTGATGAACTGGTGGAGCTCTACCACCCTCCTGTTATTTTCGTTTATTCCACGTGCATAGTTGGAATCATTGGAGATGATCTGGAGTCCGTGTGCAAGACTGCAAGCCAGAAACACAACATCCATGTAATTCCTGTAAAATCCGAAGGCTTCAAAGGCAATAAGTCCGACGGATACAAAGCTGCCTGTGACGCCTTAAAAAGGTTGATCAAAAGACCTTCCGAAGATGAAATTAAGAAGAAAGGCCCCAGAGTTCCTGAAACCATAAAGCCGAAGATTAACATTTTAGGGGACTTTAACGTAGCCGGAGATGTCTGGCTCGTAAAGCCTCTCTTTGAGCAGATGGGAATTGAGGTTATAGTCTCAATGACAGGAGACTCAACTGCAAAAGCCATATCAAGAGCAGCTGAAGCTGACCTTAACCTTGTCCAGTGCAGTGGGTCCATGACCTATCTTGCAAAGTGGATGCAAGCGGAATATGGAATTCCCTACTTAAACGCAAGTTTCTTCGGAATTGAAGATATCTCCTTAGCCTTGCGAAGAACTGCGGATTACTTTGGTTCCGAGGAGATAAAAAAGCGGGCAGAACAAATCCTGGAAACTGAAATAAACCGTATAATGCCTGAAATTTCCAGGGTCAGGGAAAAGGTCAAAGGAAAGAAGGCCGCCATTTACATGGGTGGACCTGCAAAAGCTCTCACGCTTATCAAAGGTTTTGACGAACTTGGTATGGAAGTCGTTATTATCGGAACCCAGACCGGGAAAAAAGAGGATTACGAGCAGATCAGTTATTCGGTCAGGGATGGGACGGTTATTGTTGACGATGCAAACCCCCTTGAACTTGCCGAACTGCTCATTAGACAGAAAGCTGACCTGATGGTTGCAGGCGTAAAGGAGAGATTTATTGCATACAAACTTGGAATTGCTTTCTGTGACTTCAACCACGACAGGGTGGTGGAGTTCGAAGGTTTTGATGGCTTTGTAAACTTTGCACGAGAAGTGGACGCTTCCATCAGCAGCCCTGTCTGGAAAGCTGTCAGACAGCGGATCCTGATACCCGAAATAGTGGGATCAGAACAGAAATTAGGTAAAATAGAGAAAGCAGCAGTAAAAGACATGACTTCTGGAGAAAATTACGCAAAAGAGTGTAAAGGCATACTCCTGAAACCTGAACTTTTGCACCAGAAATCCGAGGCTGCAGTTGAGAGTCAGGTATGAGGAGGCATTGAGATGACGAAAAGAAACTATGCAACTGTGAACCCCTGTGTTATGTGCCAGCCTATGGGAAGTGCCCTTGCTTTCAAGGGAATTGAGAATACTATGGTTCTTTACCACGGTTCTCAGGGCTGCAGCACCTATATGCGTCTGCTTCTTGCCCACCACTTCAGGGAACCTGTGGATATCGCATCAAGCTCGCTAAGTGAAAAAGGAGCAGTATACGGAGGCAGGGAAAACCTGAAAAAAGGATTGAGAAACGTGATTAACAGGTACAATCCGAAAGTAATCGGAGTTGCTACGACCTGCCTTGCCGAAACAATTGGGGACGATGTACCTGCAATTATCCGTGAGTTTAAAGAAGAACAAGAGATCGGAGACGACCCTGAAAAAGATATTATAATTATTCCGGTTTCAACTCCTAGCTATGGGGAAAGCCACGTAAGCGGATATATAAAAGCTTTAGACGCAGTTGTCAGGAAATTTACGGAAAAAACTGAAGAAGAAAAAACCGTAAAAATTCCAAATGGAAAGCTTAACGTCATCCCTGTTGAAAGTCTATCCCCTGCTGATGTACGTGAACTCAAAGAGATCTTTGATGTTATGGCTGGAGATTATATTTTCCTGCCTGATATTTCCGAAACTTTTGACGCTCCGCTGAGAGAAGATCTCCCAAAAATTGCACCGGGTGGTACCCCACTTTCCGAAATTGCTGACATGCCAAACAGTCGAGCAAGCCTGGGCCTGGGTACGGTTAGTAAGAACTTAGCAGTTAAATATCTGGAAGAATCATATGGCGTGCACGGATACGATGTTCCAATCCCAATAGGGCTTTCAAATACTGACATTTTCTTCACTGAGCTGGTAAAGATTATTGGATGTCCCATACCTGAAAAATATCAGAAAGAAAGAGGTAGGCTCCTCGATGCTATGGTTGACGTGCACAAGTACCTGTACGGGGTAAAAGCCGCTGTTTATGGAGATCCTGATTTTGTATTTAGCCTCACAACCTTCATGCTGGAACTCGGGATAAACCCGGTTCTGATAGCTACAGGAAGTAAAAGCAGGGACTTTGAAACAAAAATCCGGCAAATAGTTGAAAAAACAAACCCGGAACTCGAACCTGTGGTTCTGAATGGAATTGACTTTGACACTTTTAACGATGCAGTCAGCCAATGTAATCCAGAAATCCTTATAGGAAATTCCAACGGGAGATACATTGCAAAATCCCGGAACATCCCTCTTGTAAGGGTCGGCCTACCAATACATGACAGAGTCGGTGCACAGCGCATCCTTAATATAGGTTATAGAGGGGCTATGGAATTGCTGGACAGAATCACCAATACGATCCTGGAAGCTACCGATACTTTCACTGCTCCAAGACAGGCAGAACCGGCAGCATATACCGAAAAGAGAAGCGAAGAAGAGTGTGTTGAAGGACTGCGATGAGTGGAAAAAACGGCGATTCTATAGTCAAGAACTAAAATTTCTTCGCAACTTAAACTTTTTCATAATTTAAGTTTATTCACCAATCTTAAGTGAAAGATTAATCACAGAAAGCGTGGAAAACACAGAATAAAGAAAATAGGGGTATAATTCTTCCGTGCTTTCCGTGCCTTTCGTAGTTATAAAGTAAAATGCAAATACTTAAGTTAAGGACTATAATTATTGCAGCGGTTCTCTGCTTTGGTTTCTTTTCTCGCAGTTTTTTCTGAAGCGTGAACGACTACTACGCTAAACACTTAATGGCTTTTCATCTTTTTTCTAGGTTAAATCAATAACCTGCGGATAAGACCAGATTTTCAAATTTGTTACAATCCTTTGAAAACGTTTTCATTACTGAGGTCTTAAGATATCAAATGAGCCTATCCAAAAACATTATCTAATCCACTATGGACAGCAACACTAAAACTGCCATTTTGACATTATGACGGTTTTTGGATAGACTCAATATTAAATTTAATTGCAGAAAATTTTTCATCTGCAAGTTCGGTATTTTTGGAAAAAAGAAGAGCTAAATCTCCTTCATTTTAATGGCGAGATACAGCCCGTAAACTTCAACAAAACGACAAATTTAAATTTTTTAGATTTTAGATGTTAAAACAATTTGACTCAGTGCATGCACAATACAGTAAGTTCCCGTCTTTCGAACTCTCTAATTGATTACACCAGTATAGGCAGATTTGGATAATTTATAGATAAATAAGTCCATATTTATTAGTTATTAACTTAAATAAGACTTTTATACATTAATATTGAGTAATGTTTTCTTTTATACTTATTTTTGAATAT
>NZ_LZPK01000122.1:0-11052 GCF_001729375.1 Methanosarcina sp. A14
TGTACTGAAAACTGTAACGGATCCAACTGTGTAGATAACTGCTGTGACAACTGTAACGGGTCCAACTGTGCAGATAACTGCTGTGACAACTGTACTGAAAACTGTAACGATGACGATTTTGCAAAAGACTTCCCTGACGACTGTATAGTAATCTGCGACCAAGATTGCGCAGGAAACTAAAAGACCACCTGCAGCAAATAAACCTTAATAGCCTATTATTGATTCAGACTTGATAAACAAGAGGAGAATTTCGAGTACTTTATCTTGGTAACTTATACATTTCCCGATATATCATTCTGATTTTTCGAAATTCTCTTTATTACTTTTTTAATTTACATGATGTTTTAGCCTTTCGTTATTATGATTTGCGCCTTGTTATTATTATTTAAGCTGCATTTTTTAAGACCCTAAAAGGCAGGATTCAACCCTGAGAAACAGAAGGAAACGGCGTTACCAGTACTTTATCTATTCGATTGCCGTCCATATCCGCAACCTCGTACCTCAATCTTCCTAGAACGATATGGTCTCCGGTTACTGGAATTCGCTGCAGGATAAAAATGATCAGCCCTGCTGTGGTACGATAGTACCCAAGTTCCTCACCTGGAAATGAGTCCACAGACAGGACATCTTTAAGTTTCTCAATGGGAGTGTCCCCATCTATCAACCAGGAACCATCTTCCCTAACACTAATCTGTGTCTCCACGGGCTCGCCAAGGGAGCGGACTTCACCCACTATAGCCTCAAGGATATCATGAAGGGTTATTACACCCTGAATACTCCCGTATTCGTCAGTTATAAGGGCAATATGTACTCCGGTTTCCTTGAATGACTCAAGAAGCTTCAGGACTGAGGCGCTTTCAGGTACAAAGAGCGGTTTTGTAACAAGTAATTTGAGATTAACAGTCCCACTTTCCACAAAATTCTCAAGGACTTTTTTTACGGATATCATCCCGACGATATTATTCAGATCACCTTCATATGCAGGAAAATTGGATCTACCGCTTTCGATCATTTTCCGCAGATTTTCATCAGTTTGGTCTTCAAGGTCAAGCGCAATAAGGTCAGTGCGATGCGTCATAAGAGAATCTACACGTCGGTCACCGATCTCAAGCACACTTTCTATCATGCTTAATTCGGCTTTCTCAAACACTCCAGCTCTGGCTCCTTCCTCAAACATAATCTTAATTTCCTCTTCTGTTACCGGGGGCTCAACAGTCTTCCTGACTTTCATGACCCTGAGCACAGCTTCGGTAGAACTACTGAGAATAACTACAAGCGGCCTTGCAATAATAGAAAGATAAAACATAGGTTTTGCGATACTGGAGGCAATTGATTCCGCATTATTGAGCGCAAGCCTTTTTGGGACAAGTTCTCCGAAAATTAAGGTCAGGTAAGTAATTAAGAGCACTACAAGAGTGATGCTTATCACGTTACTGTACGGAGAAAGGGCAGGAAATTTTTCAAGGTATACTGCAAACTCTTCTGATATCGTAGCTCCACCAAACGCACCTGTAAAGATTCCTACAAGAGTAATTCCTATCTGGATCGTTGAGAGAAAAGGAGTTGGCTCATTAGCAAGCTTAAGTGCAACAGCTGCCCGTTTATCTCCTTCTTCCTCCCGTTGCTTCAAGCGGGTTTTCTTTGCAGATACAAGAGCAAATTCTGACATGGAAAATATGCCATTGAGTGCGATCAAAACAAGGACGATTGCGATCTCAAGTAAATATGCCATTTTAAAGGTATTGGTCTGGTTATAACATAAAGTTATTTATAATCTTTAGAAAAATTTATGCATCTATATACTTCTTATCTTACTACGAGTATCTCTATTTTTATTCACTCGTTTTTTCGTAGAGTAGCTAATTTTCCTGCAATTTCGACCGACTGCCGACCCCTTTGGAATTCTCTCCACAACCCAGATTTTAATTCTTACAGCTTCAATTTAATTCTTACAGCCCCAATAAGTCCTACAACTCCAATCTTAATTCTTACAGCTCCAATCTTAAGCCCTGTATTTTTTTCAATCTGAAAACGAGTAAGATTTTCCCGTTTTATTCCAACAGATTTTTTAAATTTATCTTTAGAAAATCTTTCCAGGCCTGTCTTCGTTTATTGCTCTGATCCTTCTGAGCAATACAGGATGTGTTGAAAACAAATTGGTAGACCAGACCCAGAAACCTTCAGGACTTACTGTGGTTTCAAGGTATTCCTCATAATCAACAACTTTGTAAAGGTGTTCGCCTGCTGAAAGAACTATAAGCCCTTTTTCGCCTGAAGGAACGAGCCGAATTGCAATTCTGTCCGAAGTATATTCCCTTGCCCGGCTCAGGGCAGTCCATAGAAAGTCCTTGAGGACAGGCACAAAAGCAATTGGAAAGATAGCAAGATTGTAGAGTAGGGTCACATGTCCTGCCTTTATGTGGGCCAGTTCGTGAGCAACAATGAACTCAAGTGAATCAAAGTCTCCTTCCCTGTATGCGACCTCAACTATATCCGCGTAAAAAACCACATAATTTTTTCGGAAGTACAGCCGGGTAGCAAACGCGTTTAAAATCCCGCCTTCCTGAATTAAAAAGGCATCCGGAACTTCTTTAAAGTTCAGTTCATAAGAAAGGCGTTTTATGACTTCATAGAGTTCAGGAAACTGCTTTTCTGAAAGTTTGATCGCATTTGCCATCATTCCTCCGTAGGTCTGCCCGGAAACAAATGAGAGAAATGCAATCGCTGCCGGAACTACCAGTATATATTCAGGCCCGAGTTCTTCAGGATATAGAAGTGGAACTGTCATTAGTGTGACATAAATAAAAATACTGATCAGCAGGCAGATAACAAAAAGAGGTATTTCGGCAGGATGTCTGAGATTTCTTACTTCGCTATCCAGCAAGTTATTCTTTCCCCCACTTTTCTCAAAATGAAATTATATTGCCAAAATTAAGATGATATTGCAAAGTTCAGTAAAGAGTATATTGCACATCGATTACATATTAATTTTCTTAAGAAATAGCAGGTTTCACAGGAATTTAATTCATGGGAAGCTTTTGCCGAAGTACTTGAGCGTGCAATAAATGAGTATAAAAACGGGGTATTAACACAGTGCAGGCTATAGAAGAGCTCCTCTATCTAGTAAAGAAAATCAGTGAAGATGATAAAAGAGGTGAAGGATTAGAGATGATAAAAGAGGTGAAGGATTAGAGATGATAAAAGAGGTGAAGGATTAGGCTTGAATAGTGAAAAAATTGCTTTTTATGAAGCTCTTGCTGACAATAAAAGTGTCGTGGAAATCCTGGCAATGAAACATTAAGGCTCATGGCAGTCGAACTTGTCAAGATTATTCGGCAAAATGCAGGCGTTGACTGAACTCTCCGGAAAAATATCCAAGCAAAAATAAAGGTCAATGTAAAACGATTGTTGAAAAAGTACGGATATCCTTCATGTCATTAAGCGAAGAAGCTTTCTGGGATTGAACAAAAACTTCTGGCTACTATTTGCTTCCCAAAGTGGGATAAACGCAGAGTGAAATTTGAAAAATAGCAGTATTGATATACTGTTATAAGTTTTTAAATAGAATCAAAAATTTTTAAGTGGACTCGGCGGGATTCGAACCCGCGGCCTTTACGTTGCGAACGTAACGATCTTCCCCTGATCTACGAGCCCTTTTGGAGAAAGGAGAATATAGAAGATGGTTTTTCCGGACACATTGTCCGGGTCTTTTCTCCTCTTAAATACGATAGACATCCACAACCTGGACGTTTTCAACGCCGGAAACTTTTGCAAAGGCTTCTTCTGCAGGCTCAGTTCCGCCTTCTTCATCATTAACTATTAATGTTACAATCAGAGCATTCAAACCAAAAGCAATAGGCTCTTCAACAATATCTCCGTGAAGGTCTGCTCCTGCTGGAATTACGCCCTTTATCTTCCCTTTCAGCTCTCCAAGGTCAGTATCAACGCTTTCTGGCATAATTTTAATCTTTGCTGCAACGTCACCCATTCTTATTCCTCTACTTTTATCTGATCTTTTTGACCGAGTTTTATTTCATTTACATTTTTGGCATAAATCTGGTTCGGGATTATTGCCTAATCAGGGTGCCTTGTATCCGCACTTGGGGCAGGTGTATACGTTACCCTGCTGCCTGCAGCTTCCACATCTTCCTATTTCTGATCCGCACTGCGGGCAGGGAAACTTTACATAACCCTTTTCCACGAGGCGAATTCCGCATGAAGTACAGTATTCAACTTTTTGTGCTGACATTTTTTTTCTCCTTAATGGTTACTTCAAATTAATAGTTATTTCAAATAGTGAATTTTGTAACGAATTGCCGGTGAATTAGGCGCCTTCCTTAAGCATCAAGCTTCTGCTTTTCCTGGCACCTTTGTTAACGTTAGCAAATTTAATGAACTGAATTTAATTAATGCTTTTGGACATGCTGTGCTTCTTCTGCCCTAGTCATATACGATATACGATTTAAATATTCCCCTTTACCACAGTACCGAGCACAGACTTTCCATACACGGCCTGAATTACTCTATCCGAAGATTTCCCGTTTACAATCAGGCACTCCATTCGGTTTTTCAGAAGAAATTCCGGCAGGGCAAAATCAATACAGCTTTCACGACTTCCTCTATAGCTGTCAGCAGAAATTTCCCTGACTAATTTCCCATTTCTGAATATGCCGTCCACATCCGTGGCCTTTATTAAGGTTGCCCCAATCTGCTTTGCAACCCAGGCCGCGATAGTATCCGAGGTCACATCCCAGCTATGAGGCAGAGGATCCTTTGTTCTCAAGAGCCTGTATGGGAAAAGAACAGATACACCCTGAGGCAGACTAGCTATCGAATCTATTCCCAGTGCGCGGCTTTTATCCTTCAGATAGCAGGCATACTGTTCCATACCCAGTATAGCCATCCAGTGAGCTGCATCCGCACTCAGCGAAAATCTCTCATCAGTTTTCCTTACAGCATCAGCAAAAATGCCTCCTCCGGGTACTATTAGAATGGAATAAGGATGTTCTTCGGATGTACATGCTTCCTCTGGAATTCTCGGGCTCTCTGAGCCAAATTCCTTTACCAACCTGTCTACAAGCTCGGGAGCCTCTTTGATAAGGCTTCCTCCTATTTTAATTACCACTCTCATAGTTTTTCCTTTCAGGCAACCGTTGAGCCGCAACCGTTGCGCCGGTTGATCACGCCGTCATGACGTTTTAGATTTAGCAGTAGTTTTCGGTCAAGCCTTTTTTCAAAAGGGTTGTGCCACAACCGTTGCGCCGGTTGATCACGCCGACCACGTTGTGGTTGGAGTTTTCGCTTAAGCCTTTTTTGAAAAGGCTTGCGAGCAAGCAGTTTTTTGAAAGAGCTTGTTTTTAAAAAGGCTTGCAGGCAAGCAGCCTGGCAGCCGCATATGCCGGAAAGACTTTTGAGATCTCTTCTCCCCAGCGTCCAGATACTGAAATACATTCGAAACCAAGCCGCTCTGCAGCTTCCTTTATAAGAAACTCCCCAAGGCCTGCAGCTGCGATTCTTTTAAGCCCGTTCCTTTCTGCAACTTCGGAAATCGCTTCAGCCAGGACAGAGATTTGTTTTTCCTTTACCTGGGCCGCAATTTCGTAGATATCGTCTTCCTGGATTTCGGAAAGGTCTGCACATACTAGCCTTGCAAGCCTGCGCATAGCATCAGTTTTGCTCCTGCCTGCTCCATCAGCGGTCTCGCATGTGTACATATTTTCATCAATTTTTCCAAGCAGGAGATAAGCGTCTGCAGTTGTAGCAAAGAGTTCGGAAGCTGTCCTACACCAGCCCTTTTCAAGTTTTACTTTTTCTAAAAGTGCGGCAAGGTTTGTCCGGAGGGTGCCTGCATATACTAGCTCACTTCTGACCAGTCGCTCAAAGTCAGTAAGCCCGGCTTTATGTTCTCCTGACAGGATAGGAATAATATCGCTTGTTGTACTTCCCACATCCACAAAAATACAGTCTCCGATCTCTTCTCCTATCAACTTAGTTGAAGCCGCCCAGTTGGCAGCAGCAAGTTCTCTCATATCGTCAGCTTCACTCTGGAACTTCCCCAGACTGTTTATATAAGACACCTTTGAGAGTCCAAAGGCAGAATCGACACATGA
Organism: Methanosarcina sp. A14; assembly: GCF_001729375.1. Lineage (NCBI taxonomy): Archaea > Methanobacteriati > Methanobacteriota > Methanomicrobia > Methanosarcinales > Methanosarcinaceae > Methanosarcina > Methanosarcina sp. A14. The sequence continues at coordinate 6,111 of NZ_LZPK01000122.1, forward strand.
CTTTATAAAGCGGATTCCCTGTTCCTTATCCTCAAAGCAGTCCGCAAGTTCACCGGTCATAACAATAGCAACTTTTTCGGGCTGCAGCCGCTGTGCGATTTCCTTTAAAACTTCCGGAAGCCGTGTATTCTTCCAGAGGGGCAAATAGTGCAGTTCTACAATAGTTCCGTCCGAGGAGGCAAGTTTAGTATTCGCTCCTCCAATATCAAGCCCGATAACTTTAGAATTCATTTTTGAGCCCTTTGTCATGTTTTTTTCAATCTGTTCTCTATCTTTCAAGCCTCTGGCTTTTTAACTGTTCCTTATATTTCAAGCTTCAGGCTTTTCAATCTGTTTCCTACCTTTCAAGCTCTTCCGAAAAGCTCGCCCAATGCATCCTTTGAAAAGCGGTATTCTCCCTCAATATGTATAGAGTCCGGAAGTTCTCCAAACTTATTTTTCAAAAGCAGGTCTCCAATTTCTTCTCGCATAACGCGGCTAATGCCGAAAAGCGAAGCTGTAGGCCTGGGATTTACATCTACTACATACGGAAGGTCAGCAAGTATGATGTCTACACCCACATATCCGAAACAGTCCAGACATTTGACTGTGGAGATTGCGGTTTCATAGAGTTCGTCTCGCCTTGGAGTCTGGTAAGGAGTAAGGCTTCCGTTGTATTTTATGCCGGAAACTCCTGTTTTCTCATTTTCTCTGGTTTTAACCTCTTTCTCGCCAAACTCTATAAACTGACAGTTTACAGTAAGAGGAAGCGGTTTTTTTCCTGCGATAAGGCTTACGCTCAGAGTTTTTCCTTCAACATACTCGCTTGCAATAAATTCTTCGTTGTTCTCAAACTCTGTGACGAGGTATGTTGTCTCTGCACCGCAGCCGAACCTGGGCTTTGTAACATACTTTTTGCCTTCTTCAGCTTTTTTTGCGATCTCAGGGGCTTTAATTCCGGCTTTCGTCAGAATTTCCGTGCACATCAGCTTATCAGCACAGCAGGCTGCCGACTGAGGTGAACATCCCAGGTTTACGGTATTTTCTTCAAGGACTTTATTCAACTCGGGAAGCATGGAATCAGGTGCAATAATCAGCCCTGCATCACAGTCCTTTGCCTTTTTCTCAATTACCTGCATGAAATTTTCAGCTGTAGATTCAATGCACGTGCCTGTGCAGATTTCCGTACCTGCTGAAGGGTAGTATACCTCGTGCCCAAGACGAACAAAGCTTTCCGAAAGGGTTTTTAGCATGGCAGCTCCCTCCGGGATAAGGGACTTTTCAATGTCCGTGCCGACAGCAAATTCTGCAATCAGGATTTTCATCGGAAAGGAAAAACTCGGGAACTTATTTATTACTTTTTGTCCCAGGTCTTTTCAAAAAAATACTTAATGTGCAACCGTTGAGCTGCAATCGTTGCACCGATTGATCACGCTGTTATGACTTTTTTGATTTAGCAGTAGTTTTCGGTCAAGTCTTTTTTAAAGGGTTGTGCCACAACCGTTGCGCCGGTTGATCACGCCGACTGCATTTGTTGCTGGATTTTTCGGTCAAGTCCTTTTTAAAAGGCTTGCGGTCAGGCAGTTTTTAAAAAGGCTTACTAAAAATGAAATTGCGTATGTAAAAGTTTATATAAATTATACAGTTTATAACATAAAGTTAAACGTTGAAAAACATAAAGGTGCCTGGTACTATTAACAGCATAAACCCAAATACTCAGTCGATCTTTGAAAACCCGTTTGTCAAAACCCTTGCCATTGCGGTTTTCATGGGTATATTCCTGGTTGATATGGGGCTCGGGCTCTTTGAGGTTTTTTCCACAAAAGAAAGTCCATTGCCCTCCGCAGTCGTACTTTTGATCTTTGCGGTAATGTTTATTGCAGGCATGGTTTTTTACGAAAAACGTGGGCTGGATACCCCAAGTTCCCTTGTCGGTGGAGCTCTTGCAGGTTTTGGCTTTTCCTTTGTGTTTGTGTCGCTTGTAGGCGGCGTACAGTTTGCACTGGGAGGAGGAATTTCAGCCATCGGGTGGGACCAGGTGATTTCGGCAGTTGCGGCTTCCATGATTGCAAGCGTAGTAATGCTCAAAACACTTTTCGATAAACTTCAAAACCACTTTTACTGATTTTTCTTTTTCTTCGCTTTCTTGAGTGATGTGTATCTTCAAATACCCAAAAATTATTTATAGAATTACAAACAATCACAGATCAGGACGAGCGAAACCGTTGTACTTACTTGATGGGGTTCGACTAATGAAAATATTCAATAAAGAAAAGAACACGGATTCTAAAGAAGATGCCCAGGCTGGGACTGAAAATTCTGAAGCCCAAAATTCTGGTTCTTCGGCGGAAGAGATTAATGAAGCACGGGAAAACCCCGAGGAGGCTTCTGCCAGTTCGGAAGCTGAGAAAAGTCCTGAAGTCAGGTGCCAGGAGGAGAAACAGGTTCTCATGGATAAGTACTACCGGCTTGCAGCAGACTTTGACAATTTCAGAAAACGGACCGCCCGCCAGATGGAGGAAAACCGGAAAGCTGCTCTCGAGCAGGTACTTCTTGACTTTCTGGAAGTAACGGATAATTTTGATCGCGCCCTTAAATCTGCAAAAACCGCAGAGGATATGAACTCGATCGTCGGTGGAATAGAACAACTTTCAAGGCAGTTTTTCTCAATCCTCGAAAAATATGGGATTGAGAAGATTGAGAGTGAAAAAGCCAGTGAATTTGACCCTCACAGGCATGAAGCAATTCAACATATCGAGACCTCTGAAGTCCCGGACAATACTATAGTAGAGGTTTACAAAACCGGATATGCTCTTAACTCTAAAGTTATCAGGCCTGCTATGGTCTCAGTGGCCAGAAATCCTGATGAAGCCGAGAAATAAAGGAGAAAAATCTTACTCCTGAATTAAAGCATACTTACTCTCTAATTAAACTGAACATAATTAAACTGAACAACTTTACTCTAACTTTACCAGATAACTTAATTACTAATTTAACTTAATGATTTGTCTAAATATTTTGTAACGTTATGATTGAATGAAAACTTTAATTGAATAATTTAATCAGGTAATCTAGTGAGGATAAAACATGGCAAAAATACTGGGTATTGACCTTGGTACTACGAATTCATGCATGGCAGTAATGGAAGGCGGGGAAGCTGTCGTGATCCCAAATGCCGAAGGCGCCAGGACAACTCCGTCAGTAGTTGGATTTTCCAAAAAAGGAGAGAAACTTGTAGGCCAGGTTGCAAAGAGGCAGGCCATTTCAAATCCTGAAAATACTGTTTATTCCATTAAAAGGCATATGGGAGACGCCGATTACAAGGTGACTCTTCAGGGAACACAGTATAAGCCGCAGGAAATTTCCGCAATGATCCTTCAGAAGCTTAAAGCCGATGCAGAAGCTTATCTTGGAGAGACCATCAAACAGGCTGTTATTACGGTTCCTGCCTACTTCAATGACGCCCAGAGACAGGCTACAAAGGACGCAGGGGCAATTGCAGGCCTTGATGTCCTGAGAATTATCAATGAGCCAACTTCCGCATCCCTGGCTTATGGTCTCGATAAGGGAGATATAGAACAAACAATTCTTGTCTACGACCTGGGAGGCGGAACCTTTGATGTATCTATTCTCGAACTTGGAAGCGGAGTCTTTGAGGTGAAATCTACAAGCGGTGATACTCACCTTGGAGGAGATGATTTCGACCAGCGTATAGTTAACTACTTACTCGCCGAGTTCAGGAAAAACGAGGGAATTGACCTCTCCAAAGACAAGGCCGTACTCCAGCGCTTAACCGATGCTGCGGAAAAAGCCAAGATCGAGCTGTCCGGAGTTGCAAGTACAAATATCAACCTTCCCTTCCTGACAGTTGGTACGGATGGAGAACCAAAGCACCTTGATATCGACCTGACAAGGGCTCAGTTCCAGAAGATGACCGAGGACCTCCTTGAAAAGACTCTTGTATCTATGCGTCAGGCTCTTAGCGACGCAAAGCTCACTCCAAATGATCTCGATAAAGTGATTCTTGTAGGAGGTTCCACAAGGATGCCTGCAGTAGTCGAGCTTGTGGAAAACTTTACAGGCAAGAAACCCTACAAGAACATCAACCCAGATGAGGCAGTTGCAATCGGGGCAGCCATCCAGGCAGGTGTGCTTGGGGGCGAAGTCAAAGATGTCTTGCTGCTTGATGTTACTCCTCTAACTCTCGGAATCGAAACGCTCGGAGGTATAGCAACCCCCCTTATCCCGAGAAACACGACAATTCCTACCAAGAAAAGTCAGGTTTTCTCAACTGCTGCTGATAACCAGCCTTCAGTAGAGATTCATGTCCTTCAGGGAGAAAGAGGAGTTGCTTCCGAAAACAAGACTCTCGGCCGCTTTACTCTGGATGGTATACCACCAGCTCCAAGAGGCATACCGCAGATTGAAGTTACCTTTGATATCGACGCAAATGGAATTCTGCATGTAGGTGCAAAAGACCTTGGAACCGGTAAGGAACAGTCCATTTCCATCCAGAAGCCGGGTGGACTCTCAGATGAAGAAATCGATCGCATGGTCAAAGACGCAGAATTGCATGCCGAAGAAGACAAAAAGCGCAAAGAAGATGTCGAGACCAAGAACAATGCCGAAGCTCTGATTAACGCTGCGGAAAAGACTTTGAAGGAAGCCGAAGATGTGGCAACCGAAGACCAGAAGTCAAAGGTAACTGCCGCAGTCGACGACCTTAAGAAAGCTCTTGAAGGTACGGACATCGAAGCCATTAAGTCAAAAACCGAAGCTCTTCAGGAAGCAGTATACCCAATTTCTACTGCAATGTACCAGAAAGCTCAACAGGCTCAGCAGGCTCAGCAGGCTGAAGGCGGAGCAGCAGAAAGCCATGATGCACAAGGTCCTGATGAGACAGTCGTTGATGCCGATTATGAGGTAGTTGACGACGAAAAGCGTAAATAAATAAATAAATAAA